>NZ_JBEUTW010000460.1:0-2867 GCF_040492675.1 Bacillus sp. AP50 | reverse complement strand
AAGGGTATCGGCTTTTATTCATATTCTTTTACTTAATTAATTTCTGACATAAAACTTATAATAATAACATTACTTTTACTAGCTAGAAAAGGGTTGATACTGTACATTTTAAAATATCAATTAAGCACTAATATTTTGGTTATGCACTGTTTCACCTTTATGGGAAACATAACTGTGTGCTATCATTCCTAGCATTATTACAAACATGCCATACCAAGATAAAATAGAGGGGAATGAAGAATGTAATAAGATTAGTTCTCCAATAACAGCAAAAAGGACCTCCATAGATTGTGTTGCTTCAACAGTTGCAAGTTTCTGCATATCTCCTTTAACCATATCAGTAGCTTTAAAAAATAAGATAGTTGCAATTACACCAGAGCAAATAGCAACTAAAATAGATTGCATAGTTTGCTCCTTACTAGGTATTCCTGCTGTAAAAAGACCGTACAAGGATAATAAAAACCAAAATGGTAAGCTAGCTAATGTCATTCCAAGGACACGTTGATAAGCATCTAGACGATCTCCACAAACCTCCATCATCTTACGATTCCCGAGTGGGTAAGCAAAAGAAGCTACAATAACAGGGATAATACCTAACATAATATCTTTTACAGCAAGCGATTTTGCTTGTTCCATTTGCATAAGGAAAATACCAAGAAGAATAATTAATGACATACTCATACCCTTCATTGGAATTTTTCCTCTTTTCTTAATAATTCCATCTGGTGTTTGATAAGTTTGGATAAAAAGAGGAGCTAACAAAGATCCTGATATAATAGTAACTTGCCATGTCCCCGCAATAATCCATCCTGGTGCATGTGCAGCGGCAAAACATAATGGAGCATAAAATAGACCAAAACCTACAAAACTCCATAAAAACCATGCACTTAAATCCTCTCTCATAACTTGTAATAATATTTTTAATTTTTTTCGACTCATAACAAGAAGTAAAAGGAATGGCAGCATGAAAATAAACCTTAATGAAGCACTCCATATCCAGCTACCACCTGATAATTCCATTGCTCGATTTAATATAAATGTGAAAGCAAAAAAGAAAGCAGCACATATACCTAAAAAAAGAGGACGCAAATTTCTCACTTTAATCTACCTCATAAGTCATTAATTTCTCAAGGCTTAACCAGTTTTGTTCTACAAGATGCGCTGTTGTTTCTTTATCTTTATTTTTACACGCCTCTATAATTTGCTGATGTTGTTCTACTGACTTTAGACCATTTATCGAAGTGAACTGAGAAATTTCGAGACGTTGAATCTTAGATATACTTCGTTCTAATGCACGAATGATTTCAGGATTTCCTGCCACATCTAAAAAAACATTATGGAATAACTCGTCAGCTTCAATTGATTTTATAATATCTTTTTTCTCAATAGATAATAGTAAAGCCTTATTACCGAACTCTAATTCTTGAATATCCGATTCTTTTAATAATGGTACTGCTAAACGAGCAGCTAACGAATGTAAAACTGCTACCACAGTAAATGCGTGTTTCGCCTCCTCAATATTTAATGGTGCAACACGAGTAACTGAACCAGGAATAGATTCAACAAGTCCTTCATCCTCAAGACGTTTCAACGCCTCTCTAACTGGAGTACGGCTAATTCCAAATTCTTCTGCTAATTCTTTGTCATTTAAGCGTTGCTCCGGTTGCAGCTCTAATGTAACGATTGCTTTTTTCAAAGTTAGATATACTTCATCTCTAAATGACATACGTTTAATGGGTTTAATAATATCTTTTTTCATAAAACCAATATATCGGATATTGGTTTTATGGTCAACTCTAAATTTTCAATAAAATATACTCGATTATCAAATTCTAAAAACGACCATTTAAGGAACCTTCTTAACGTATGAAAAAACCAAGTTCTTTAAAGAAATAAATCCTTAGCGTACGAAACTCGCGTTTTATTGGTGGGACTCTCTAATTAATTCGCTTAATGGATTCGGTCTCGTCTATTTTGGATACTACTTTATGTGAAATGGAGATATTATTTTTATTTAGGATAGATTTCTTTCGAAATATGTATCTAGAGCCGTATATTAATTTAAATGTGATACGATAATTGTATATATGCATTTAGAAGGTAAAAGGGGATGAGTGTTGATGAAAAACCATACAATGGTAAACGGAAAACTCCTTCAGACTAATAAAAAGTGGTCACATCTCCGGCAAAAACAAAAAGATCATATTTCTAATTGGTTACGTAGGGAATACATACAGTTTGTAAGAACGCATCATCGAAAACCTAGAAAAAACGAGCATGATGAGATTCTTCATGAAGTGATGAGTCAAATACAGGAACAAGAAATATGGATTCCAAATGGTGAAGTGAAAAAATATTATGTAAGCAAAATAGGAAAATGGTTTAGAAAAATAGAAGGTGAATGGGAAATACAAATAGATAACAATGAGCGGCAGCAAGTATTAAAAGAAAAGTAGATACAAATAGGGTGCGTATTTCATGTATAACTTACAAGAAGATATGTATGAACAATTGAAAGAGAAAAAAGGGGAAGTAACTGTATTTTTAGGGAATGGTGTTCCAGTACGTGGGCAGATCCTTGCAACAGATAAAATTACCGTCCTAATAATGGTTCATGGTAAGCAACAACTAGTCTACAAGCAAGTAATTTCCACAATTCTTAAGTAATTCTTTTTCCTTTTTTCGAGAGAAGAGGAAAAAACACAAAAAAATAGAAGATTGAGATCAATCTTCTTTAAAAAAGGAACAGATGACAGATTACTACTCCAACTCTTAATTAATTATAAATAAGCACATATAAATATTCAATCCATTCCGAGTTTTCTCAACATATTTGTCTTTTTTAAAAATTATAATATAAGTAATTC
>NZ_JBEUTW010000459.1:0-6038 GCF_040492675.1 Bacillus sp. AP50 | reverse complement strand
ATTAACAACTGAGTATTATAAAACACCCGAATGTGCAAATAACTTATATAAAATAAATTCGATTACAAAAAGTATCGTATCTTTATTAATTGGTATTGCAGTTGATAAGGGCTATATAAATGATATACATACACCGATCACAGAGTGGATTGAAAATGTACCTAGGGGAAAACATAATTTAACACTATATCACTTATTAACAATGACTACTGGTGAGGACTGGAAAGAGTTTGGGAATGGAGTAGTATTCCCAAATGACTTTGTAGAATCACAGAACTGGGTACAGTACATATTAGAAAAGCCAATAATTGAAGAACCTGCTACAAAAATGAATTATAATTCAGGTTCTTCTCATTTACTGAGCTATATTATTCAAGAAGCTACTGGAATGTCGACAGAGCGGTTTGCAAAGAAATATTTATTTAATCCATTAGAAATTAACGAATACGAGTGGCAACAAGATCCGCAGGGTATATATGTCGGCGGCTTCGGTATGAAAATGAAATCTACCGATTTATTAAAATTAGGAAAATTATGTTTGCAAAATGGATATTGGAATGAAAAAGAAATTGTATCAGCGAAATGGTTAGAAGAGTCAAGTAGGGCGCATTTTGAAACATATGAACATGTCGGCGCATATGGATATCACTGGTGGGTATTACATACCGAAAGATTTCACATACCGTATTGTATATATTTCGCTATGGGATACGGCGGACAATACATCGTTATCATTCCTCAGTTAGAAGTAGTAGCTATTATAAGTAGTCATATGCCAAAACGTGGGCTCGTTCCATTAAAACTATTTATTGAGCATGTACAGGGAAATTCTAATTATATATAAGAAAAGGAGGGAATGTATGAAGGATGAAAAAATTTTATCTTTATTTAGATTCTGTTTAAGTCTTCTAGTATGTAGCGCCATTATTACGCAATTCATAATCAGGGCACAAGTGAAACCGTTCAATCCAGTTAACTTTTTTAGTTTCTTTACTATCGAAAGTAACATTTTAGTTGCATGTATTCTCCTTTTAAGTAGTATCGGAACAGCTACATTTGGTCGCTCAGAGCAGTTTAGTATACTTCGTGGTGCGGCGACGGTATATATACTTACGACAGGACTCGTTTATTTTTTGTTACTAAGAGGGTTAGAAGAGTCACTTCAAACGGCAATACCATGGGTAAATACTGTGCTACATTATATCATGCCGATTACAATGCTTTTAGATTGGATTTTAAATCCACCTATTAAGAAAATCACTTGGAAACAAGCTGCAAGTTGGCTTTTATTCCCGTTTTTTTACGTTGTATATAGCTTAATACGTGGTCCAATCGTGAATTGGTATCCATATCCGTTTTTAGATCCGAGAATAGGTGGATATGGTAAAGTACTTTTATACAGTATAGGGATAGCAGTTGTAATTGGTGCTATTTGTATATTGGTAAGATTTTTAGGGAATCGAAACTTTAGAAAAGAATTTTAGAAATGCAAGAACCCCACTGTGTCTGTTTTTAACAGTGGGGGTTTCACTTTATCCAGCTATTTGTCGGGCTGCCCGTAAAAGTCCGATTGGTGAGGGCTGATGATTAGTGGGAGATGAACAAAACCCCCACTGATTAAGGTTTCACTTTATCTACTCGTCTTCTGAAACGACAACTTTATAAATTTCTCCGTCTTCGTTTCAAATTCTACATCAACAAAAACACCGTATTCTTTTCCGTTCTCACGTAACCACAATTTAAATTTTTCAACAGTTATTTGAACTGTTTTTGGTTTTCTACCTATATGAAGATAGTCAATAATTTCTGCTTTTGGGTATTGTTCTTTCGTCTTTTCTACGGCAAGTTTACCCCATTTGGCATACGGCGGCTGCGCATGAACAATTGATGAGCCTGTATATATATTTGAACATGTTGTTAGGAACAGAATGACAAGTGCGACACGTTTTAACAATTTTTTCATGATGAACTCCTTTTATCCTTTTTTATATTGTTTACATATTTTTTCAACGATATTAGTTTGGATTTTTTTGTCTTCTTTACATAAAAGCGAGGCTTTTACAAAACATAACCAAGAAATCATTTCCGTAATTAAGGAGGGAAAATTATGCGCCAAAAAGCTATTTTTAAAATAGCAGTTTTACTTGCGTTCATAGGACTGTCTTTAATGGTCAGTAGTATACAATTAAAGAATGTAGAAGCTTTTTCTAATCAAGTTATTCAAAGAGGAGCATCTGGCGAAGATGTCATTGAACTGCAATCTCGTTTGAAATATAACGGGTTTTATACGGGAAAAGTGGATGGTGTTTTCGGATGGGGTACATATTGGGCACTTCGGAATTTTCAAGAGAAATTCGGATTACCCGTTGATGGTTTAGCTGGAGCTAAAACGAAGCAAATGCTCGTGAAGGCAACGAAGTATGACAAGTCAACTGCTAATAAAGGGACGACAACGAATAAAGGAAATAGCGGTGGCACTGCACAAGAGAATAAACCACCTCAAAATAAAGGGACAAATGTTCCGAACGGTTATTCTCAAAATGATATTCAGCTTATGGCAAACGCAGTATACGGAGAATCACGCGGTGAACCATATTTAGGACAAGTTGCAGTAGCTGCTGTCATTTTGAACCGTGTTACAAGTGCGTCATTCCCAAATACTGTTTCAGGTGTAATCTTTGAGCCTAGAGCATTTACAGCGGTAGCCGATGGGCAAATATATTTAACGCCAAATGAAACAGCAAAAAAAGCAGTTTTAGATGCGATTAACGGATGGGATCCAACAGGAAATGCTTTATATTATTTCAATCCAGATACCGCGACTAGTAAATGGATTTGGACTCGTCCACAAATTAAAAAAATCGGTAAACATATTTTCTGTAAATAGAGCGGAGGTGGGACAATGTTACGAGGTATTATCATTGTATTATTAACAGTCGGTGTAGTAGGAACAGGCTATTGGGGCTATAAAGAGCACCAAGAGAAAAATGCAGTTTTAATTCGAGCGGAAAATAGCTATCAACGTGCATTCCATGATTTAGCATACGAAGTCGATTTATTACACGATAAAATTGGCACAACACTTGCGATGAATTCACGATCATCTTTATCACCTGCATTAGCGGATGTATGGCGTTTAACATCTGAAGCTCGCTCAGATGTAGGGCAACTTCCTTTAACATTAATGCCATTTAATAAAACGGAAGAATTTTTAGCGAATATCGGTGATTTTAGTTACCGTGCAGCCATTCGTGATTTAGAAAAAGAACCGTTAAATGAGCAAGAATATAAAACGTTGCAAACTTTATATTCAAATGCAGGAAATATACAAGATGAACTAAGAAAAGTACAACATCTTGTTTTGAAAAATAATTTACGCTGGATGGATGTAGAAATGGCACTTGCATCAAATCGCGATCCAGCAGATAACACAATTATTGATGGATTGAAAACTGTAGAGAAAAACGTAACATCATATTCTTCTACAAACTTCGGACCGACCTTTACAAGTGCGCAAAAAAATAAAAAAGGCGGATTTGAAGCGGAAGGAAAGGCAATTTCTAAAGATGAAGCGGCGAAAATTGCCAAATCGTTTTTGAATTTAAAAGGAAATGAAAAAGTAGATGTTGAGAAAAGCGGAAAAGGTGCGAAAGAATCCTTCTATAGTGTGAAAATTAAAGATGAAGCAACGAACAACGAGTTCTATATGGATATTACCGGAAAAGGCGGATATCCAATTTGGGTTATGAATAACCGCGAAATTAAAGAACAGAAAGTTAGTTTAAACGATGCAGGTAGTAAAGGTTTGAAATTTTTAAAGGACCATAAGTTTAATAATATGGAGCTTTATGATAGCTCTCAATATGATAATGTTGGTGTATTTACGTATGTAGTAAATGAAAATGGAGTACGAATTTATCCAGAAGCAATCCAAATGAAAATTGCTTTAGATGATGGTTCTATCGTTGGGTTCTCCGCAAAAGAATATTTAGCGTCACATCAAAAGCGAACAGTTCCATCGGCAAAGCTAACTGCAGCAGAAGCAAGAAAGAAAATCAATCCGGATGTAAAAGTCATGGAAGAACGTAAAGCTTTAGTAGTCAATGATTTGCATAATGAAGTACTTTGCTATGAATTTGTAGGCACTTTAGGAAAAGATACGTACCAAATATTCATTAATGCTAATAGCGGGGCCGAGGAAAAGGTAAAGAAAATGCAAGCTGTTGAAAAAATTTATGATTAAACCTTAATAGTGAAGTGGTGAAAATAATGAAAACTCTAATATATATATTGATGCTTTGCTTCGTTATAACTGGATGCAGTATTGGAAAAAAAGACAATCCAAACGAAAAACCGGAACAAAAAAATGTTTCAATGAAAAATGTTAATTATACGAATAAATCAAATAAGCCAAATGAAAAAGCAGCAGATCATTTAGCATCTTTAGCGGCAAGTGTGCCAGGTGTGAATGATGCAACCGCGGTCGTTGTTGGAAAATATGCTATTGTAGGTATTGATGTCAAAGCAAAACTTGATCGAACTCGAGTTGAATCAATTAAATACTCTGTTGCAGAAAGTTTAAAAAATGACCCTGACGGTGCTAATGCAGTCGTTGTAGCAGATGTTGATACGTATGAACGGCTCAAACAAATTGGAAAGCAAATTAAAAAAGGAAAAACAGGTGAAGGTATACTAGATGAATTAGCCGCTATTGTGGGCCGAGTAATGCCACAAGTTCCAAATGATATGATAGAAAATAGAGAAACGAATCCAATTAAGGATAATGATAAACAATTACCAAAAGATGAAGAACAAGAGTTAAGAAAAGAACAGAATGATCAATCAAATAATCATTTGAATAAATGAAATTAGCCTCGTACTTAATTGTACGAGGTTTTTAAATATAATATTAAATATTCAGTTTATTTTTAAGGAAAAATATGGTTTAATTATGATGGGAGGGACAACTGTTATGATGAAAAAAAGCGCATGTATATTGTTTGGTTTATGCTTAGGTTTCAGTATGACAGCGTGTGAACAGAGAAAAGAAGTGAAAAATCAAACAGCAACTTCTTCTACTGTGATGGAAAGGCAACAGAAAGAGTCTATCAATATAAATCATTTTTCGAGTATAAATGAAGGGATGACTTATACAGAAGTGAAAGATTTAATTGGTTTTGAAGGAGATTTACTTATAGAAGAAGGGGTAGAACATTCTACACAAATTAAACAAATTTTTGCTTGGAAAGGGAACAATCCAAATTCATTTGTTGAAATTACCTTTTTAGATGGAAGAGTGCATTCAAAAGCACAGCAAGGTATAAGTTAATAAGCTAAAAAATGGGAGAGTTTAGCATGAACATACACACAGGGGAAATTCAATTAGTTCCGTATAAGGAGAAATATAAAGAAGTTATACAAACATTTACTTTACCAAGTGAACAAGTTCAGTTTACATCAGATCCAAGCGCATTACTGGAGAAAGCAAAAAGTGATCGTACAAAAAATGTGATTGTTATTTTAGATTACAATGGGGTACCGGTGGGTCTTTTCGCATTGGAAACGGGAGATAGAGTAAAGGAGTTCACAGATAATGAGGATGCTTTACTTTTAACATCATTTTCTATTAATCACAATAGACAAAGAAAAGGATTCGCTAAAAAGTCATTGTTATTATTAGAAGAGTTTGTAAAACGTTATTTTCCAATAAAAAATGAAGTTGTACTTGCTGTGAATGAAAGAAATATTCCTGCACAAAATTTATATGCAAAAGTCGGCTTCCAAGATAAAGGTTTTAGAAGAATGGGACCAATAGGCCAACAAATAATAATGCATTTGTCTATAATGAAATAATGAGATAGAAAACTTACTCTTGAATATTCATGTAGTAGGTTTTTTTATCTTAATAATATACAATATATGTATATAAAATGAAATAGAAATGAAGGATATAAAAAATAAATTAAGATAGAAAATGGAATATCGTTGGGGGAAGAGTGATTAAAACTGGGATTGCAGTTTTTCTTACAGTGTTAGTT
>NZ_JBEUTW010000458.1:0-1843 GCF_040492675.1 Bacillus sp. AP50 | reverse complement strand
GCATATCTCCTTCTCTATTTTTTTATATACAAAATACAATAAAGCCCTCCTTCTTCACTTATAACTGTCGTCAATAAGTTACTTATCAGTGTAATTATTATAGTTACATTAACTCGTGATTATCAATCATTAAATGTATGTAATTTTGCATATATGAATATTTTGTGATAAATTCCAAAATATCGTATAATTATCAATATTTTTTCAGACATTATTCAATAAAAAAAACACGAAGACTCTTAAGTCTTCATGTTTTTTATACATGTTATTACACTTGTGATTGAATTAATTACTAAAATCTTTTTAATCGTAAAAAATCAATTATTTTTAGGCTGATAGCCGTACCTAATCTTTTACAATTTACTTATTCTTTTTGTTCTGTAATATTAAATTTTGAAACCAATTCCGTTAATTCTTCCACCTTTTCTTTCATTTTGTTGGATTGGATTGATATTTGTTCAATTGATACGGCCTGTGATTGAATTGAATTTACAGTTTGAAGAGTCTCCTTTTTCACATCCGTTGCAGTTTCAGAAACTAGCGAAAGAGAAGCATTTACTTCTTCTGTACCAGCAGACATCTCTTCTGTCGCTGCGGATACTTCTTGAATTTGACCTGTAATCTTATCAATATCTCTCATAATAGACAAGAAGGTTTGATTCGCTTTGTAAGCAGCTTCTTTTCCTTCTACTGCCTTTTGTTGTCCTTTTTGCATGACATTAACTGTATCTTGGGTATCTTTTTGAATGGATTTTATTAAATGATTAACTTCTTTTGCAGATTCTTTAGATTGCTCAGCCAAGTCTCGAACTTCTGCGGCAACCACTGCAAATCCTTTCCCATTCTCTCCAGCACGTGCCGCTTCAATAGCGGCATTTAAGGCAAGAAGATTCGTTTGTTCGGCAATATTAGTAATTGCAGCGAGAGCTGTATCAATCTGTTGTGTACGTGTAACAAGTTTATTTATTACTTTTGATGTTTCCTCGACAACATCATGCACACTATTCATTTGAAGAATAGAGTGATTTATCACTTCACTACCGATATTTATTCGTTCTGTAGTCGTTACTGCTACCTCAGCGACTACTGCTGAAGATTCAGCTACAGTTTGCACCCCGGTTGTAATTTCTTCCATTGAGGATGAGCTCTCCTGAATACTAGTTACCTGTCCTTCTATTTTTGTTTTTACTTCTAAAACAGTCTGTACAACCTCATTTGAAATACTAGACGCTCGATTTGTATCTTGTAATACACCCTCCGTAGTAAAAATAACCTCTTGTGTTGTCATCTTAACATTCGCAATTAATTGTTGAAGGTTATCTAACATACTATTAAAAGACTGAACAATATGCCCTAATTCATTATTTGCTTTATAAGGAGTACGTGTTGTTAAATCTCCAGCTGCTACTTTTTCCATATCATTTTGTAGTAATGCAAGTGGTTTTCGGATAGTTAATTTAATAACATATCCAATTAATATAATTATTAAAATTGCTAAAATCGAAATACTAACAAACATTATCATTGTATTTTGAGCACTATTATTATTTTCCTTCTGTAAAAGCTCTGCATTATTACTATTATATAAAATCAATTCACGAATTGATTTTATTGATTTTTGCATATTAGGTTCAATCTCTTTTAGATAATATGCATATGCTTCCTCATTATTAGACTTCCCTAATTCTTGTGCTTTCTTCATTTGAGTCCTTAATTCATTAAATGTTTCATGAAACGTGTTATATAATTCTTTTTCTTTAGTAGAAATAAGTTTAGCCTCAAACTGCTTTAAAAGATGATCATTTTCCTTACGAATCCCATCCATTTCTCTTATTAATTCGTT
>NZ_JBEUTW010000457.1:0-3450 GCF_040492675.1 Bacillus sp. AP50 | reverse complement strand
GTTTTAGAATTTGTATATAGTAAATTCGTTAAAAAACTTGATAAATAATAAAATGTGTAAATTTTTTGACTATTTTATTAAAATTATTTAATATTTGTAATTTATTGTTTTATAATGATAATTGGGTCGATCGTGAATGTTTTAGATATTGCGATATATACTCGGATTAATTTATTCTAGGGAGGTTACAAAATTGGGTAAGAGAGTCATTATAAGAGTTTTTACATTATTATCAGTACTGGCATTATTCCTTAATGTATTTTTACCTAGGGCTAGTGCAGAGGTTATGACGCATGAGAAATATTCAATGGACTGGAGTTATAGTAATAGTCTAGGTAAGTACATTCGCACTGAAATGATTAAAAATTCAAGTGGTCAAATTGCTTATTGCTTAACCCTTGGATTAAAATCACCAAATGGTGAAGATCTTCCTGAAATGGGGAAAACAGATAATGTAGTATATAGAGTCTTATTAAATGGTTTCCCGCAAAAAAGTGCTGAACAGCTGGGAGTAGCTAATAAAAATGAAGCGCATTATGCAACGCAACTTGCGGTTTGGAATGCATTAGGTCAACTCGATGTAAATGAATTAACACATGAGAATAAAAATGTTGAAAAAGCAGCTAAGGCTATTATTAGTAATGCTAACAATAGTGAAGAGACTCAAGATGTTTTTATGAATGTGATTCCTGCTGAAAAGCAAAAAGCAGAATTAAAGGGTGAATTCTTCGAAACAAATCTATATTCAGTACAAACAAATGCTAAGAGTGGTTCTTATAAGGTAGTAGCGAAAAATGCACCTAATGGAGTTAGAATTGTTAGTGAAAATGGAGAAGTGAAAGATCAGCTTTCAGTTGGAGAAAAATTTCGTATCCAAATTCCTAAGAATACAAAAACGGGTGAATTTAATTTAAGTGTTGCTGCTAATTTAACTAAAGTTCAAGCAATTGCTTATCGTGGTACGGATACTGTTCAGAATGCTACAGTACTATTAGAGAGAAATGAAGAAAAGCTTAGTAGTGATCTTGCAGTAAATTGGGAAGCAGCTGGTTCTTTAAAAATTAAAAAGGTTGGAGAAAATGGAGAAGTTTTAGCTGGTGCAGTATTTGAGGTCTTTAATGCAAATAATGAATCAGTCGGAAAAATCACGACTGGTGCTGATGGTATGGCAGAATTAAACAACTTACCAATTGGTACTTACACATTAAAAGAAATTAAAGCACCAACAGGCTATGTTTCAGATGATAAACCACAAACTATTGAAGTTAAGACAGGGGAAACAGGAGCTGTCCAAATAGTAAATAACAAAGTAAAAGGTAACATCGAAATTAAAAAGCTTAGTGATTCAGGAAAGATTTTACCAAATGTTGAATTCACAGTCTTCACTGAAGATGGAAAAGAAGTGAAAAAAGTAGTAACAAAAGAAAATGGAATTGCAAACGTTGAAGATCTTACGTATGGTAAATATTATTTCTTAGAGACAAAAACACCTAATGGATATATTGGAAATAAAACAAAGTATCCTTTTGAAATTAAAGAGCACAATAAAACACTTAATTTTACAGTGGAAAATACCGAAGTGAAAGGTAGTGTAAAATTACTAAAAGTAGATAATGAAGATATTAGTAAAAAATTAGAAGGTGCAGCATTCGAGCTAAAAGATGCAAGTGGAAAAGTAGTTGGGGAATATAAGACAGATAAAAATGGTGAGATTAACGTCAAAGATTTAGCGTATGGTAAATATTCATTTGTAGAAAAGGCTTCTCCAAATGGTTACGTTCTTGTTAAAGAACCGATTATGTTCGAAATAAAGGAACATGGAAAGGTTATTGAGTTATTGGCAGTTAATCATCTTATCAAAGGTGATCTAGAAATTACAAAGGTAGATGTAGCTGATGGAAATAACAAGCTTCCAAATGCAGAATTTACGATTTATAACGAAGCAGGAAAAGAAGTAGTAAAAGGAAAAACAGACGATAAAGGAATCGCTAAATTTGAAAAGTTACCATTTGGAAAATACACATATAAAGAAACTGTTGCACCAAAAGGTTATGTATTAAATGAAGAAACGTTCTCTTTTGAAATTAAAGAGAATGGTCAAATCATTAAACACATTGTCAAAGATGAAAAGATTCCTTCAATAAAAACAACAGCTACTGATAAAACAGATGGTACAAAAGAAATGCACACGTCTAAGTCTGTAACAATCCAAGATAAAGTGGAATACAAAGACCTACAAGTAGGTAAAGAGTACAATTTAAAAGGTAAATTAATGAATAAAGAGACTAATAAACCATTAGTTGTAAATGGTAAAGAAGTAACTGTTGAAACGAAGTTTACAGCAAAAGAAGCAAATGGTTCTATTACACTAGATTTCACTTTTGATGCAACTGGTTTAGAAGAAAAAGAAGTAGTAGTATTCGAAGAGTTACTGAAAGACGGAAAAGTTGTTACGACACATGCTGATATCAATGATAAAGGTCAAACAGTTAAGTTCGTTAAGCCATCAGTAAAAACGACAGCAACAAACAAAGCTGATGGTTCTAAAGAGTTAGATGCTTCTAAAACTGTAACAATCCAAGATAAAGTGGAATACAAAGACTTAATCGTGGGTAAAGAGTACGTAGTAAAAGGTAAACTAGTGGATAAAGCAACAAACAAGCCATTATTAGTTGATGGTAAAGAAGTAACAGTAGAATCTAAGTTTACTGCTAAAGAGAAGAATGGTTCTATCACATTAGACTTCACTTTCAATGCTTCTGCATTACAAGGTAAAGAAGTAGTAGTATTTGAAGAACTGTATCAAGATAATATATTAGTAGCTATTCACGCTGAAATTGAAGATAAGGGACAAACAGTGAAATTTAAAGAGGGAAAATCGGAACAACCAAAACCAGAACAGCCAAATTCAGGTAAAAATACGCCAACACCAGAGCAACCTAACGAGCAAGTAAAAGAACAACCACAACTTAAGAAAGAAATTCAATCTAAAATTGGATGGTTACCGCAAACAGGTACTAATCTTACAAGTTGGATCTCTATGGCTGCAGGAGCATTACTGTTAATTGTTGGTGGAGTGATTTTCTTAAAACGTAAAAATGCATAGAAATTAAAAAATAAGCACATCTGTTTTTATAACAAGATGTGCTTATTTTTATCATTTTAGCCAAGAAGACTCCTATATTTAAGCGTGAATGGCATTTAAAATAGCAACTTTATTTGTAGTAAACAATACATAATTTTGTTTTACTGTTTTAATTAAAATACGGTCTGTTGTCCCATAAGCTGTTCCAATACGTATTACATCTACTTCTTCAACACCAGCATAGGTAGCATCTTCGGTAACCTCAATTACATCACGTAATGGAATTGTAATCTCCGCCAATTGCCATGAAATAATTAACTCTTCATTTGTTTTTTTTACATTAATGCCTAGCATTATACCAAGAC
>NZ_JBEUTW010000456.1:0-1207 GCF_040492675.1 Bacillus sp. AP50 | reverse complement strand
AATATAAATAACCTACCTATAATTGTAATGTTTTACCAAATAAACAACATCAAAAAATGTAAAATTAATCTTTTCATATCTTTTTCAAATTACTTTATGGCTATTTTCCAAACATTTTCAAACGCTTTCTTTATGAATTTTATCCGTTTTTCTACATGTAGCGAAAAGTAATTGTTATTTCCAATACTTTAGTGTATATTTTTTCTCTGGAACATCTTTAAGAGGAAGGGATTAAGGCCATGTTATTAATCGATATATTTACGTTTCTTGGCATTATCGCCGCTGCCATTTCTGGTACATTAGTTGGTTTAAAAAAAGATTTAGATTTATTTGGTGTCCTTTGTTTAGCTGTAGCTACTGCGCTCGGCGGCGGTATTATTCGTGATATCATGATTGGTAACCTGCCCCCTGTCGCATTTGTAAAACCCATTTACTTTTTCGTAAGTGTATTATCAGCATTATTTACTTGTATGTTTTTTGAGCGCATCAATAAACTTCAAGTCGTTATTATGCTTTCTGATGCTGTTGGCTTAGGTGTTTTTACAGCTATTGGTGCAAATGCGGCAATGTCACATCATGTTGACGCCTCATTTCTAGTTGTTTCAATGGGAGTCATTACAGGTATTGGAGGCGGTATTTTGCGTGACATTTGTGCTCAAGATATCCCTTACGTATTCCGAAAAGAGATTTACGCAATCGCTTCTATCTTAGGAGCAATTAGCTTCCTAATCACACACGCTATGGGGGCGCACGTGTTAGCTTTCTATGTTTGTTTATTAGTAACATTCATTATTCGTGTCGTCACTGTAATATATAATGTTCATTTCCCTGTTTTCTTTAAAACACATGCTAAAATTAATAAAGGCCATTAAGAGAATTCTAGATAGAATTCTCTTAATTTATATACTATTCAACGAACTAATATAGAGTAATTATATATAAGCATATATAATTACTCTATATTAGTTTTAAAATTGAAAACGTTTTATATACAGGGGGAAGAATGATGCTTGGGGTTTTCAAAAAAAATATTAATAAAACAAATGCCAGTATAATCGAATTAAGTAAGGACCAACAAATAACTTTTAATGTCCCTACTAATTCTGAATTAAAAATTCAAATGGATATGCTACATATTTCAAAAGAAGATTTACAAGTTGTAAAAGTACTACAGCCTTTTATTTATGCAGAAATTGATTGGATTACT
>NZ_JBEUTW010000455.1:0-4168 GCF_040492675.1 Bacillus sp. AP50 | reverse complement strand
ACTATTTGTGGGCAGTAAAACGCCCATTGATTAAAGTCTTTAATTTTTACAATATTTGTTAATAGATAAATTAAATAGGAGACAAATAGAAAGTAGTATCTTTTGTATGCATCACTATACTATATGTGTATTTGTGTGATTTTGATGTTGCATATTCTTTTTAAATTAGAAAGATGAAAAGTAAGTTTTTTCGGAAAATTTAAACGGAAACTATTGACTTTATGATTGGGTTTTTAATACAATGATACTTCGACTGAAAAATTAGAACGGACAGGAGGGAATCGTCGAAATGAGCAACATATTTGAAGATGAGTTACAAAAAATGAAGGATACTTTACATACGATGGATGAGCAATTGGATAAGCTTGAAAAAACCCCGGTTTATTATGGAGAAGATTTTAAAGAGCAAATTCTTGAAAGTATGAGGGAGTCTAATAGACAAAACTTACGTATTGGTGTGCAAGAGCCGTACTTTGGAAGGTTAGATTTTCAGGAAGATGGAAAAGAAGAAGTTATGCCGATTTATATCGGAAAAGTAGGGGTTTCGGATATGGACACGATGAAGCCAATCATTATCGATTGGCGGGCGCCTGTCGCAAGTATGTTTTATTCATTTACCGGTGGAGAAGAATTAGCATTTTATCAATCACCAGATGGGTTAGTAGAAGGTGATGTGTATTTAAAACGAAACATTTCCATTCGAAAAAGAGAACTTGAACGTGTTGTTGATACATATGTAAAAGGAAATGAAGATGTATCGCATGCCGATGATTTTCTTCTATATCGATTAGGTGAGAATAAAGATAATAAGCTAAAGGATATTGTTTCAACGATTCAATCGGAACAAAATGATATTATTCGAGCGGAAAGAAATTTACCATTACTTATTCAAGGGGTTGCAGGGAGCGGAAAGACAACAATTGCTTTACATCGCCTTGCTTTTTTAATTTATGAATATCGTGAACAACTAGAAGCAGAAAGAATGATCGTATTTGCGCCGAATAGTCTGTTTTTAGACTATATTTCGAGTGTACTTCCTGAATTAGGTGTAGGGAATATTAGTCAAACAACGTTTCCGGATTGGGCATTACGTACGTTAGATGATTCAGTGAAACTAAAGCAGACAGAAGAAAAATTGAAAGAAGCATTTTCAATTAATCGTGATGAAAAGAAGGTAATGCTAGGTAAATTAAAGGGTACGTTGGAATTTAAGACGTTTATTGAAGAGAGAATGATCCAATTTGAAAATGAGTTAGTTCCGACAAAAGATTTTGAGGCGTGGGATAGAGCGATTATTCCAGTAGAAGATATTAAAAAATGGATGCAAGTTGAATATAAACATTATCCTTTACAGAAAAGAAGAGAACGATTAGTAGGACGAATGAAGCGCTGGATTGAAATTGAACTTAAAAAATTCGGGGAAACAAACGAGAAAAAATTACTTAAAAAAGAAGCGACTAAGAGACTGAACGCATATATGAAGTTTTGGCCGAAAATGAGTGCTCTTTCACTGTATAGTTCAATAGTAAAAAGTAAAGAAATACTCGAGGTATTACCTGAAGAACTTGTTAAAGAAACAGAAAAGAGTTGTCGTAAAAAAGAAGTGTATGTAGAAGATTTACCAGCTTTAATATACATACATCATCGTATAACAGGGATTGAAATCGGGCAGAAGTTTCATCACGTTGTTATTGATGAAGCGCAAGATTTTTCGCCTTTCCAAGTTTATGTATTAAAAGAAATTACATTAGGTAATTCTTTCACTATATTAGGTGATTTATCGCAAGCGATTTATGATTACCAAGGAATTGAAGATTGGAACGCTTTTAAGGAAGTATTCCAAGAAACCGGTTATTATGAATTGACAAGAAGTTATCGTTCTACAAAAGAAATTATTGAATTTGCAAATGAAATAATTAAAAATGCAGAAATCCCAGTAGGACTCGCAACACCAGTCTTCCGCAGTGGAGAAGATGTGAAAGTAATTCATGCGGAAAATCAATTTACTGAAATTGTGAAGACGGTAAAACATTTGCAAAATGCAGATGTGAAAACAATTGCGGTAATCGGAAGAACAGAAGATGAATGCCGTGATATATATGTGGAATTAACAAATGCAGGATTAACGGTAAACGTAATTGAAGCAAACCAAAGTAAATATGAAGGTGGTATATCAGTAGTACCTGTCTATTTAGCGAAAGGTTTAGAATTTGATGCGGTGCTTTTAATTGATGTGGATGAAGAACATTACAAAGACACAAAACATGATGCAAAGTTACTATATGTTGGATGTACGAGATCACTTCATGACCTATGGATTTTCCATAGTGGGGAAGCGTCATCTTTAATTAAAGGATTAAAATAAAGTGAAACTATAATCAGTGGGGAGTTTTACTGCAAGCTAATGTGGGATAAATATAAAAAGAGGGTTTCTATTACTGTCTACTTAACAGGGAGATGACTATGAAGACCCTCTTTTTATATTGAAATTAATGTTCAATTTTAAACGAATAAAGCCATTAATATTAAATCTTGATAGCTACCATCCAATTTTACACCCTTTGCTTTTCTACCCTCTTCAAAGAAGCCTAGATTCTTATATAACTGGATTGCACCTAGATTATCTTCCATTACCTCAAGACAAACTTTTTCAATCTTACTGTTATTTTTAGCCCAATTGATTAACGTTTCTAGAAGAGCTCTTCCAATACCATAATTTCGATATTCGGGTAGTATGGTCATCGCAAAAGCCCCTTGATGACTAATTTTTTCTTTGTTTCCGTTCTTAAAATCTATTGCACCGACTAACTTACCATCAACTTCAGCAATAAACTGTACATAATTTGGATTTTCATGATAAGCTTTTAACGTTTTTTGAATAGCATCGATACGCACCTTTTTTACATCCTCAACCGTACTTAGCATGTATGGAGCGTTTATTAAAGCTTTTGAAGCAGAATCTAGTATTCTTTCTGCATCCCGTTCTTTAGCTTCTCTAATTATTATTGTTTTTCCATCCTTAGATTTATAAGTAAAAACATTAGTTGATAAGATACTACACACACCCTTTCGGAATATAATTAGTTGAATTTTTTAACTATCGTGCAATTATTAAGTAAGAAAAAGTCGTATCACCCTTTTCTGCAATCGCTCTACTTCAACTTAATGACGATTATTTCAAATATTTTTAATTTTTACAAGGATTTATTCCGTTATATAGCACGATTGTTGAATAACATGACTGGCGTTTTTTAAACAACTTTATTATCTCTGTACACGATGAATTAACGACTTGAGCTGTTGTGTAAATAATATACAATGACCTTTTCTAATTCCTTAGTTTGTTCTTTTCCCGTACACGAACGGCATCTACTGGAATTTGTGTATGTTTTAACCAATCTAGAATAAGGTGTAGTTGTTCTTGTATTTGCCCAATGTTTTGCTCCTTTATGTTCTTATTCTGAATTCTATCAATTAATTGAAGCATATAGGGAAGTTTTTCTATACATTCACTTAAATCTCCGCAATAACCTGAAGGGAATTCATGTGTACCAAATTCTAAAGTATTGATGTAATTAGAAACTAGGTATATCATGGCTTCTTGTTCGGTATCACCACCTAATTCAATCGCTTTTCGAAGGGATTTTTCTAAATCGTCTTCTTTATTGCTAGAGTCCATATAAATTCCTATCCATCTAAAAGGTCTTGAATCAAATGGGTTGTTTTCTGTCCATCTATATAGAATGTCAATTAGAAAACTATTTAGTGAGAAAGTTAAGACCTCATCTTTTTCGTTTAATACATCTAAAATAGTAAACAGCGAAATGGCAAACTCTTCTTGATCTTTTGATTCCCATTTCTTTGCATTTGTAATAAATGTCTCTAAATGTTTAAAAGCTAATTTTCGAAGTCCCGCTTCGCGATGCTGACAGTAACAAATAAAATCATGCCAATGCTCAGTTGTATTCATATGTATAATAATAGTTTGTAATTGCAGTGAGAGGTTTATCCATTATAAGTCCCCAATCTATTAAGCACGTGTTGAAAATTTAGTGTTATTATATCATTACATAAATTAAAGTAGGAAGAATTTAAGGTGGATTTTATTGGTCACGGGATCCAATCGATTGGTAATGTAGCGGTTCTAACAGCTGTCTCTTATACACAT
>NZ_JBEUTW010000454.1:0-2850 GCF_040492675.1 Bacillus sp. AP50 | reverse complement strand
ATATATATCTACACATATTTTTTCAATTTTTAGACAAATATAATGTTATGACTTCTTAAGAGTCAATTTAGTACCTTGTTTATCTATAGAAATCCTATAAATAAACTAATTTCATAGTGAATGTAATATATTTGATATTAAATGTCTTACATAATGATATAAAATTTCACATTTTTTTATTTTTAAGAATGAAGCGATAAGGCTTAGAATGAAGCGATAAGGCTTCAAACCGCAAGGGATGCGGGGATAGCCTAGTCAATTAGAGGTTGAAAGAATCTTTACTTAGGAATCCCTCATTTCTAAATGAAGTGAAAGTGGATGGAGTTCAAGGAGAGTAAGCTTTTGAACGATGTTTTAACTGTAATAATTGGTCCATTTAGATATCTTAATACCCAGTAAGAATTAAAGCGTTACAAAACACCCATCCCATTTTATCAATGATAAAGGATGGGTGTTTTCAGTATATAGGATGTTAGGAAAAAACTTGCCGACAAAAGTCTATATTAAAGACTTTCTAGCATTTTTGTATGCTAAATCATTTTCTATAACTAAGAACTAATTATATATAGACTAATTCCTCAGACGAACAGTTAACAAATAACGGAATAGAAGAAAAATTAGAAAAAATAACCATGTAATGGTAGAATATGGTTTATTAATCAATAAATCTAGTATTAAAGGGGGAATTAATTTGGGTAATAGGAATAAAAGAATGAAAACTTATTTTCAAAGGTTAATAGCTGTAAGTGTTTGTTTTTTGTTATTTTTTCTGGGGAGCAATTATTCAAAAGCCGAAACTGTTGCATCTATAACATTAAATCCTAAAGATGTAGAAGCATTCACCAATAAAGTGATTCCAGAGAAAATGAAAAAAGAAAATGCAGCTGGTGTAGCTCTTGTCGTTGTAAAGGATAATCAAATTCTATTTCAAAAGGGATTCGGATTTTCTGATAAAGAAAAGAATACTCCCATCGATCCTAAAAAAACAGTTTTTCGATTAGCATCAATATCAAAAGCTTTTACTGCAAGTGCTGTCATGCAGTTAGTTGAACAAGGAAAAATTGATTTAAATAAAGATATAGTAAATTATATGGGGGGATTAAAGTACCAAAATAACATGGGTGAACCAGTTACAATGGAACATTTACTTAGCCATACAGCAGGGTTTGATTACGTAGATCCTAGACCCGAGGACATCCATTATCAAGAAAATGATTATACAATGCTTAAAGATTATGTAGAAGATAATATGCCCACTGTAGTGAGAAAGCCCGGAGATACATATACATATGATAATTTTGCCTCTATGCTTCAAGGGTATATTGTTCAAAATCTGACAAACACACCTTTTTACAAATATATGGCAAAAAATATTTTTTACCCTCTAGAAATGCATAATAGTAGTTTTGTTATGACTAATTTTATTAAAGAAAAGTTGGCAACAGGATATGATGCTAAAGGTAATGCCATCCCATTTTATCAAACAAGACCAACAGACATGCCACAAGGGAGTATGTTTTCTACAGGGAGTGATGTAGCCAATTTCATGATTGCTCAATTGAATGATGGTAAATTTAAAAATAACCAAATACTACAAAAAGAAACTGTAGAAGATATGCAAAAAACAAAATTTGCTTTACATCCCAAATACCCTAATATGACATACGGATTTGAGTTCTTTTCACCGCAAAGTCATAATGGACAATATGTGTTTGGTAAAGGTGGAAATATACCAGGTTTTTCATCTTTAATGTGGTTAATTCCAGAGCATAAAATTGGAGTTTTTGTTGTTACAAATAAAGATAGTTCAGCACTACCTGTTGAAGTATTTGATGATTTTATGAATCAATATTTCCCAGATAAAACAAAGCCTGAATATTTAAACCCTAATGAAGAAGAATTAAAGAAATTTGAAGGGGTTTACCGAGATTTGAGATTAAAAACCCTAATGTCACATGTAAACATAAGTGAAGGGAAGTTATATGTAAGTGATAAAGTATATGGTAAACAGGAGCTAAAACAAATAGACCCTTTACTATTTGAAGATGAAAAAGGGAATTATATGGCATTTAAACTTCACAAAGATGGTACCGTAAAAGAAATGATACATTGGAACTCTGGCAGCTCAGCAGTGAAGTTAAGTGAGCCTGAGAGATTTAAAGACGTAGATGAAAATCATCCATATGCTAAGTTTATAAATCCTTTACATCAATACGAGGTATTACAAGCAAATAAGGAGGGGAATTTCACTCCAGAATCTTCTCTTACACGAGCAGAATTTGCATATTGGTTATCTCAAATTGCTTACTTTACGCCACCTTCAAAAAAAGAACCAGTGTTTTCTGATGTGAAAAATCATCCTTATGCACCACATATTCAAAAGTTATATGAAATTGGTATTTTATATGAAAAAGAAGGGGAACAATTCCATCCAGACCGTGCAATTACTAGACAAGAAGCAGCATGGATTACCTGGCAGTATTTAAAAATGTTAGGAGCGCCATCTGCAGATGCAACTTTAAAGGGAGAAACTGACGATTGGGCAATAGAATCCGTGAAAAACATTGTAGGTCATCGCTTAGTAGGGCCTGAGGTTATATATAATGAAGATGGATCAGCAGATTATCTATCAAAACAAAGTATGAAACGACAAGAGGCAGCTGCATTGTTATTTTACGTTTTGTTATCTAGTTAATTTGTATAGAGATAAATTTCACAAAAAAGAAAAAATCTAAAGAGCTTGAAATAATACAAAGAAAAAGATTAGTCTTTGACCAATGATTTATCGTAACAAACAGGGAGGGATGAGTTATAATCATACTCTAAATCTTAAGTAGAGCTGTTATCAGA
>NZ_JBEUTW010000453.1:0-2256 GCF_040492675.1 Bacillus sp. AP50 | reverse complement strand
TCTATAAGGCTGTTACGATGTATCCAATCGAAAGCCGTAAAGAAAATTTTTTTAATTTCTCCACTCCCCTCTTTGCTCTGAGTACATACATGATAAACTATGAAAATTAGGAAACACCCTGAAAAATCCTTAAAAATTCTTAAGTTTTATAAAAAAAAGCTTATGGAACCTGTAATTCCATAAGCCAATCTATTTGATTGGATGTTCAACAATAAAGGATATCCAACCTTCTTTATATTCTGCATGTATATTACCATGATGAAGTTCAACAATTCTTTTTGAGATAGCAAGTCCCAGTCCATTTCCTTGATCATTTTTTCTTGCCTTATCACCCCTGAAAAATCTTTCAAATAATTTATTAGGGTCGCTAACAGGCGGCTTCTCGACTTTATTTGATACTTTCAAAATTGCTTTGTTACCTATTAATTCAAGACATACGGATAATTCGGAAGGTTTCATGCTGAACTTTATCGCATTCATAAACAGATTTTCATATACACGTACCATTTTTTCTACATCCATGAAAATAGGTATTGTTTCTTCCGTTATTGATTTTTGAACAATTAAACTTTCCTTTTCAAATATAGGAATGTATTCTCCAACTATTTGCTCCAACAAACCTGATAAATCAACTTCATTAAAGTTTAACTTAGCATCGATGCCTGATAAACGAGTATATTCAAACAGTTCATCAATTAAATATTTCAATCTCTTTGATTTTAAATACGTGGTTTCAAGGTATTCCTGTAATTGTGTTTCACTGTTGTATTGCCCTCTTTTTAATAAATCTATATAACCAATAATAGATGTCAACGGTGTGCGTAAGTCATGAGATACGTTCGTTATGAGTTCATTTTTTGTACGTTCTAATCGTCTTTCCTGTTCAAATGTATGCTCCAATTCCTTGGACATATAGTTGATATTTTGGGCAAGTTGGGTCAATTCGTCCTTCCCCTTAATCCCTATTGTCAGACCTAGTTTTCCATTTGCAATATCATTTACATTATCTGAAATGAACTTCAAATATACTATTTTCTTTCGAACCAATATCAAAAAAAGTATGATAAAGGTAAAGATTGCGAACGCGAATAAAAACAACAATGCCAATTTGAATTCAAACATACCAAACTCTTCGTATTTTACAAATAACGGATCTATAACGTATGCCAAAATGAGAATTGTTAAACCAATTGAAATAAAAAAACTAACTGCAACAGCACCAAGAAGTTTTATAATGATCTTATTTTTAAAACTAACATTCTTCATATTTTATATCCAATTCCCCACACAGTTTTAATATAAATGGGATTTTTAGAATCCTCTTCTATTTTGTCTCTTATTTTTGTGATATGCACCATGACAGTATTGTCTGATTTATAAAAAACCTCTTCCCAAACTGCTTCATATATTTTTGCTACACTCATGACAATCCCTTTGTTGCGGGCAAGTAGTTCTAAAATAGCAAACTCTTTTGGAGTTAATCTTGTTTCTTTTCCTCTTACCCATACTTGACGTGTATCTGTATTCACGGTTAAGTCACCAATTTCTAGAATGCTTTTATTATGTCCTATTGATGAATTGTATTTTTTAAACCTTCTTAATTGGGATTTTACCCTAGCGATTAATTCCAATGGGTTAAACGGTTTTGATAAATAATCGTCTGCACCAGAGGCTAGCCCCTGAATTTTGTCTATATCCTCAGATTTTGCAGATAGCATGATGATAGGTATATTGCGGTCTTCCCTAATCTTCATACACGCTTCAATACCATCCATATTAGGCATCATAATATCTAAAATAATCAAATCAAACTCCTTTTCTTCTAACAGTTGTAAAGCTTCCATAGCATCTTCTGCCTTTTGAGTTTTCAGTCCTTCATTTTCCAA
Organism: Bacillus sp. AP50; assembly: GCF_040492675.1. Classification (NCBI taxonomy): domain Bacteria; kingdom Bacillati; phylum Bacillota; class Bacilli; order Caryophanales; family Bacillaceae; genus Bacillus; species Bacillus sp. AP50. Next base: position 370 of record NZ_JBEUTW010000453.1, on the reverse strand, counting down.
ATAAGCAGAGATAAGATTTCTAATTTCTTTATCATCATCGACAATAAGAATTTTTGATTCCATATGATTCCTCCATATTTTTTCTCGTATAAAACAGCTAAAGACATAAGCAGATGAGACATTTGTATCTTCTTTTTTTCTTAAGCTTGCAAATGAAAGACAAGAAATAACATACTGTACATACGTAATATCGTTCTCCCTAATATATTGTTCAATATTTGCTACTGATCCATATACAATTAATAAGTTCCCTTTTTCTTTTAATTTTGCTTTTAGTAAAATTAAAAATTTCTTATTATTTTCTACTAATAAAATAATTGTCTTGAGATTTCTTCTTTTAATTAATTTTTCTGTGAATACACCTGTACTC
>NZ_JBEUTW010000452.1:0-10654 GCF_040492675.1 Bacillus sp. AP50 | reverse complement strand
CATTTCTAATATTTATTTATGAATTTTATGATATGCAAATGTATACATTTTAAGAACTTTTTCTAATACCAATCTGACTCCTTCCATTATCTGCTATAATTTTCATTGAACAGATTAATAACTTCATAATAATGTTTTTATTAATTTCGTTTTAAATATCTATAAATTATAATAAATAGTTTAAATGAGGGTAGGGGTAACGATGAAATATGTTAGTATTCGAAAAAAACTACTGTTCACACTCTTAAGCATTTCTTCTTTATTTAGCATTGCTCTTATTGTTATTCTTTCATTCGCCATGAATCAAGCAAGTGAAATCGAAACGTTAAAAAATGATGTATCAAAAAGAGCGACGATTTTAAAAGAACGTGGCGATTGGTTCCAAGCACAAGTTGCTGGTTTACAAGAATATTTACTATCACATGATCAAAAAGGATTAGATAAGTTCAACCGAGAAGGGAAAAAATTAGCTGATACTAGAGAGAAAGTAACAAGTGACAAGAAGCTCCCAGAAGGAATGAAAGAAGCTATTTTAATGGGGGGAAAATGGCGTAGCGTCATAGATAATGAGGTACTACCTCTTGCGCATGAAGGAAAATGGGACGAAGCATCCAAAATTGCTTTAGCACAAACAGATTATGTAAATGATCTTTTAGGTCGTTTTAATAAATATACAAATGAAGAGAATGAGAAACGTGACGCATTAATTGCTGACGTTGAGTCTTCTTCATCACTTATTCAATATATTATTTTCTTCTCACTCATTACATGTACATTAACGTCTATTTTATTAGCATGGTGGTTCTCTGGTAAACTCGTTAAACCAATTCGACAAATTGATGAGAAATTAAAAGAATTAGCTTCTCAAGATGGAGATTTAACGGCTAGATTACACGTAACAAGTAAAGATGAAATAGGTGACATTGCAAATTCCTTTAATCAAATGCTCACTAACTTACAGCTTATAATAAAACAAGTTCAACAAACATCAACAAGTGTAAAAGAAGCTTCCGAAAATGTATTTATCGAAACGACTGCTTCTATGGAAAATACCGCAAGGACCCAAGAAACTATGAATGCTCTTGAACACAATATTCGTTCACAAGTTTCTAGCATTGAAGAAAGTTCAACTGCAATGGATGACATGGCAACGAGTGTTCAGCGTATCGCTGAGTCCGCCTCTTCTGTTACTAGTTTAGCTGTTACAACTTCAGAAAAAGCAGATGATGGGAATAAAGTCATTGAGAAATCTATTACACAAATGCACACAATTAACGAAGCTGTTAACGCTACATCACAAGTAGTTGAGCGACTCATTACACATACAAATCATATCGATACTGCACTTCAATCTATTTCGAATATCGCCGAGCAAACAAATTTACTCGCTTTAAATGCTTCTATTGAAGCAGCTCGTGCTGGTGAACATGGAAAAGGATTCGCTGTTGTTGCTGATGAAGTTCGAAAACTTGCTGAACAATCTCAACTAGCCGCAACTGACATTAACCATTTACTGCATCAAATTCAAGCCGATACTAAAATAGCAAATGACATGATGACACAAGGTCAAGCAGAAGCTTCTGAAGGAATTACTGTTATTCGTACTGCCGGATCTTCATTCTCAGAAATTGTTAACCACATTAACAAAGTCTCTACGCAAATGCAAGAAATGTCTGCAACTGCTGAAGAGATGGCTGCAAGCTCTGAAGAAATGAACGCAGCTTTAAATAATATCGCCTCTATCTCAAATGAAGTTGCTGCAGAAACATTACAAACAGCACATTCAGCTGGTGATCAAGTAAACAAAATGAGTATCGTGGCTAACAAATCATCTGAAATGAAAACAATCGTACAAGAACTTGAAGTTCTCGTCTCTCATTTCAAAACAAGCGCTTAAAGTGAACCTTTCGCTTGTAATGACACAAGCCCAAAGGTATAGGAAAGAAAATTTTACAGTCTCTCTTTTTTCAATTTAAAATATCTCTTTCTATCTCTCATTCCGTCTGCTATAATTCCTAAAGGAAATAAGAAAGCTTTATTCCAACTGGAGTAAAGCTTTCTTTCAATTTTTTACATTTATTAATTCTAATACTAAGATTTCACAAAGGAGGCTTTTAATCATATGAATTTTGTAAGTATCAGAAAAAAACTTATGTTCATGATGGGAACGATTTGCGCTTTATTTGGCATCGCCTTAGCTTTTATTTTATTTTTTGCTATTGACCAATCTCGTAAAGCTGAAACATTACAAAAAGAAATTTCTCCACTGGCAACAGAATTGAAAGAGCGTGGAGACGCTTATCAAGTACAGCTATCTGCTTTAAGAGGTTATTTACTACAACATGATCAAGTCGAATTAGACAAGTTTAATGAGATGAGTAAACGTCTTGAGGATTCAAAAGATAAACTTCTTTCTAATCCAAATCTTTCTTCGTCCGTAAAAAGTACAATGGAATTAGGGTCTACTTGGAGAAAGTTCGTTGAAGAAAAAGTATTCACTCTTGCAAAAGAACAAAAATGGGAAGAAGCTTTACAAGTAGCTTCTTCAGAAAACGGAACGGTCTATAAAGTAATTGGTGACTTCACAAATTACAGTAATGAACAAGCTAAATTACGTGAACAATCTATTGAACAAATTGATCAATCTTCACTAGGAATTGAATATGCAGTCTTTCTATCACTTGTTATTTGTATTGTCGTTGCAATTATTCTTGCATGGTGGTTCTCTGGTAAACTTGTGAAACCAATTCAACAAATTGATACAAAACTAAAAGAATTAGCCTCTCAAGAAGGTGACTTAACGGCACGTCTACAAGTAAATAGCAACGATGAAATCGGTGCTATCGCAACATCATTTAATAAAATGTTAGAAAACCTACAACATATCATTAATCGCGTTCAAAAAACATCAGTGGAAGTACAAACCGCTTCTGAAAATATGCTAGAAAAAACGAATACATCACGTGAGGCGACATTAAGAGTCCAAAGCTCGATGTCCAACTTAAATGCAAGTATTCAATCACAAACTTCTAGTATGGAAGAAAGTTCAACTGCAATGGACGATATGGCAGTAAGTGTTCAGCGTATTGCTGAATCTGCTTCATCTGTAGCGGAACTTGCTGTTGCCACATCTGAACATGCTAGCGATGGAAGTACCGTTATCCAAAAATCTGTTTCACAAATGACAACAATACACGAAGCTGTAAATGCTACGTCAGAAGTGGTTGAACGTCTAATCACTCATACGAAATATATTGATACTGCTGTACAATCTATTTCTAATATTGCTGAGCAAACAAACTTACTTGCTTTAAATGCTTCTATTGAGGCTGCTCGTGCTGGCGAGCAAGGAAAAGGATTTGCTGTCGTAGCTGACGAAGTTCGAAAACTTGCTGAACAATCTAAAACAGCTGCAACAGACATTAATCAATTACTACATCAAATTCAAAATGATACAGAAACTGCTAGCTCTATGATGTCTCAAGGCCGTTCTGAAGCATTTGAAGGTATCAATGTTATTCGTGAAGCTGGTACTTCTTTCACAACAATTGTGGAACAAGTAAATAAAGTATCTACTCAAATGCAAGATATATCAGCAACTGCTGAAGAAATGGCTGCAAGTGCTGAAGAAATGAATGCTTCACTTAATAACATCGCTTCTATCTCTACTGAAGTATCCAGCGAAACTGCCGCAACGGCACAATCTGCTGAACAGAAAGTTATTGTTATGAATGAAATGACAGTAACTGCTAGAAAAATGAAACAAACAGTTGAAGAGTTAGATCAGCTCGTATCTCATTTTAAAACAGAATAGATGTTCAAAAAATATCCCTCTTGCGAAGAGGGATATTTTTTTGAGCTCATTTCCTGCACATTATGCTCATTTCCGTTATAATGAGAATCGATATCATTAAAGTGTAGGAGGGGCTGCTTATGTCACAAGAAGCATTTGAAAATAAATTACTTGCCAATTTAGAAGCTGTTATTGACCCTGAACTAGGTGTTGATATCGTTAATCTTGGATTAGTTTATGATGTTACAGCAGATGAAAATAATAATGCTGTCATTACGATGACTATGACTTCTATCGGTTGTCCAATGGCTGGGCAAATCGTATCAGACGTTAAAAAAGTATTATCAACAAACGTACCTGAAGTTAATGAAATAGAAGTAAATGTCGTTTGGAATCCACCGTGGTCGAAAGAACGTATGTCACGTATGGCGAAAATCGCATTAGGTATTCGCGACTAAATAAAGTGGAAATTTCATCATTTGGGGATAGCGGGATAAAGAAAAGACCTGACTAGGATGTCAGGTCTTTTCTCTTATTATTTTACACCTACTGCATCATAAGCTTTCGTTACAGCTTGTACAGCTTTAGAGTTTTTACCGTATAAATCTTCAGCTGACTGAAGTGCCGCTTGACGCATCATTTTGAAGTCAGAGTTTGCAGTTAAATATTTCGTAAGCGCACGGTAGTAAATTTTTTCTGTCGCTTCACGGCCCACTCCAGTTACTTTCACGCCGTAATGATCTCCGCCTTCAGAAACTAAATAAGCAGCTTTATTATTAATACTACTGTTAATATGAACGCCGCCATTATCAGCTGTTCCAGTATAACGTTTACTATAGTGATCTGGGTAACCTTCACTTGGTTTTAATGGGTTTGGAATAGATGCTGGATCTTTTAGTGAACGAAGCGCATCACCAGGTTTATCAGGTGTATAAATGTCAGCACCTAAATCCCAGCTCTTCTTCTCAACCATAACACCCATAATATCAGATAACGATTCATTTAACGCCCCTGACTCATTTTTGTAAACAAGGTTTGCTGTATGTTCAGTTACAGCATGCGTTAATTCGTGACCGATAACATCAAGTCCAGCAGATAATGGAATGAATGTTTTTCCATCACCATCACCGTACATCATTTGCACACCATTCCAAGCTGCGTTATTCCAAGCTGTACCTACGTGAACAGTTGAAATAAGCTTCGCACCTTTATCATCGAAAGAGTTACGATTAAATGTCTTTTTGTAGTAATCATATACTTTTCCTGCATTTACATGAGCATCAACTGCAGCTTTATCTTCGAAGAACTTAGATTTACTTTCAACTTCTTCTCCTGTATATCCAAGCCATTGTGAGAATAAATTAAACCAGTTCTCGTCCATATTTTCTGCATCAAATGTATGAACACCTTGTCCTCGTTTACCATCAAACAAGTTGAATTGTCCTGTTTTCGTATCTTGAGCAATTTCAAATGATTGTCTAGCACCTAATACTCCGTAACCAAATCCAGTAATGTTATCTACAGCGTTATATTTCTCAATAACATTTCCATTCGTTGCATCAACAAAATAATGCCAATACCCTGGAGCTGGTTTTGAAATCGATGCCTTAACTAAGTATGCAAGGTAGTAATTACCGTCCTTTTCATATACAAATAAATCTTTTTTCACACCATCATAACTCTTTACTTTACCAATTTCTTTCTCAATATCTGCCTTTGCAATTGTTTCTGCTTGTTCCGCAGTAATGCTTGCAGCTGCAGGAATATTTTTATCATCTAAATTCGGAATAACTTGTCCGAAGAATGCTTTTACATTATTCTCTTTATCAAGTGTAACAGTTTGATCAGAACCGTACACAGGAATGTTATTATGTTTCTCAACTAGCTTCACATGTGTCGTATCAGATTCAGCGTCTTTTTCTTCCCCAACGATATTAAAATGCTTTTCAATATTTCCTGCTAATTTAAACATATCTTTCTTACTCTCTAAGTATTGAAAGACTGTCTCTTTTTTATCTAGTCCTTCCGGTGCTTTCCATTCTTCACCTATGTATGCAGGTGTTTTAAATTCTTGATGATATTGAATTTTTTGTTCTTCCGCTTTCGTTGTCGTTGCCCCAAACGCTCCAAATCCCCCGGCGATAACAGTTAACGCTAATGCTGATGAAATGACTTGCTTTTTCACTATAACATTCCCCATTCCCATAAAGATTTTTGACACTTTTATACAATTCTTATTTTCCCAGCCAATACCTCTACCCAAAATTTGAGAAACATTTTTCAGACAATTCTAATCAAAAAAAGAGGACATCTATCGGATGTCCTCTTTTCTATAAACCTTTTATTGTTTTTTCAATTCAATTGCTAAATAATGAGATTGCTCTTTTGCTTCAATATGAATATCTTCTTCTACCGCTTCTGCTGCATCACGCATAACAAACGTTTCACCATTTATTACACTGCTTCCTTCAATTTGTACAAGGTACAATTGACGGCCTTCTTTCACTGGAAAATGAATTTCTTTTCCAGCCTCTAATGATAAAGAATATAAATTCGCATCTTGGTGAATTTGAATTGGTGCATTTCCTTCTACTGAAGATACCATATGGAACCATTCATCTTCACGCTTGCTCCAATCAAATTTAAACTCACCATAGTTTGGTTTATGATCTGCGCGGTCTGGTAAAATCCAAATTTGTAATAAACGCAGCGTTTCATCGCCTAAATTATGCTCGCTATGAAATACACCCGTGCCAGCACTCATATATTGAACATGTCCACGCTCAATCGTTCCGCGATTTCCCATGCTGTCTTCATGTGTTAAAGCACCATCTACAACGTAAGAAATAATCTCCATATCACGGTGCGGATGCATATCAAAACCAGTTTGCGCCGCTACTAGATCATCATTAATAACACGTAACGCTCCGAAGTTCATTTTATTTGGATTGTAGTAATTGGCAAAAGAAAAATGAAAATGTGTATTTAACCAACCATGATTTGCTCTGCCCATATTTTTATGATCAACTTTTCTAAACATATCCTTCACCTCATACTATCTCGAATTCGAGATTTATTTTAAAATTTTTTCTTACTGTAACTTTTTTAATAGTGTTAATAACTGCTTTTGTTCCTCTATATTTAAATTATGAAACTTCTCTGCTTGGAACGTTTCTTGAGGTGGGACGATTTCCTCATATAAAGCTCTTCCCTTTTCTGTTAAAGAAATATATTTCGTAGTACCCTCTTGTTCACGCAAAATCCACTCAAGCTGCTCCATTTTATTTAAAAGCTGCGTTACATTTCCTTTCGTAACAAATAGCTTATTTCCAAGTTCTTGCTGCGTTAAACGATTATGTCCTCCAACTTGAGCTAACACATCAAACTGGGCGGCAGATATATTCCATTTTTTCAAATGCTGATTCGTCTCACGAATACTCTTATTATAAAAGCGTGACAAACGAAACCATAATAGTAGCCCTAGTCTATCTTCTGTTTTCATTTCATCACCTCGCTCGTTTCATATCATTAGTTTAGAACTAAACTTTATAAAAGTCAAATACTTATTTTTAATAAGTGAAAAAGCACAGCGCTATTTCTCCACTATGCTTTACTTTAACTTTCTACTCTTATATTCATCCAATTTCCTCTCCGCGAACTTCCTCGCATCTTTTTCAATCCACCGCTCTTCGTACCGTTCACTTCCCACATACAATATATCTCTCTTATGTTGCATCGCATGGCGAAATTCATGCAGTAGCGTTTTGAGAACTTGCTCATACTCTTCCCACATACAAACGAAAATTAATTTCTTTTCTTTATGATAAAAACCACCTACTGGGAATAGGAACTCTTCTTCCTCTTCCCCTAATGATAGAAGTACATCATTTGCATCACACGTATCACAAAAAATAACGGGTGTTTTACATACTTCAATAAGAGAACACAAATCCTCTCTCAGCTTTTTGACATCCCAAGGAAGCTCCGAATCCAACACATACCAATTCTCTACCTGTTGATATACATTTTGAAACTGGAGTTCCATTTTTCTTTATTCCCCTTTCCAAACTCCCTTTTCCTATATGTATGCCACAATATAGTAAATATTAAACGTATTCTTTCATCCTTGAAAAAATACCAATAAAAAAAGAATCTATGTCGACATAGATTCCTTTTCTGTAATCACTTTTTTTTCATCATTTTTTTTAATACAAAATAACCAATTGCACAAACAATAGCAGCAAGTGCAAAGTATTTCACATATGGCCCCGCAACTTTATTAATACTTTCCCACTCTGTTCCTAATTTAAAACCTAAATATACAAACACAATTGACCACGGAATAACAGCTAATGTAGTTAGCGTAATAAACTTAGCATGTGACATTTTCGCAATACCCGCTGGTATCGAAATAGCATGACGCACAACCGGAATAAAACGTGCGGTAAAGATAACGCCAGTTCCATAACGATTAAACCAATCTTCAGCATAATCAATATGTTTCTTCTGAATTAAAATATATTTTCCATATCGCTCAAGAACAGGTCTTCCTCCATATCGACCAATCCAATAAATGAATAGTTGTGCAATTACACCACCAATTGTACCGAACGCGACAGCGCCCCAAAATGTAATGCTTCCTGTTGATACTAAATAGCCTGCATAAGACAATACGATTTCACTTGGAATAACCTCTAGCATTAATCCAAGCATAATTCCCCAATAACCAAGTCCTTCTAAAAAAACTAAAACCGAATGAATCAACTCTCCTAACATCATGTACCTCTCTTTACTGTTTTCATCACCAAAATAAAAGTACAAGCAGGAAATATCTTGTACTTTTATTTTTTTAATTTAGTTAGTCTTCGTATCCCACTTAAAGATTTTATTTAAGAATTTATATACATTCTTCGACTCTTTTGTCAGAAGTGGGCCTAAAATGGATAGTATAAGCACGTATAGTGCTGAGAATGGTTTCAGTACTGACATTAAACCACCGGCGATACCGATATTAGCCATAATGATGGAGAACTCTCCTCTTGAAACGATTGTTAATCCGATATTTGTTGATGCTTTATGAGATAATCCAGCTTGTCTTCCTGCAATCATTCCTGCTACAAAGTTACCGATTATCGTAAGAAGGACAGCACCTAACGTTAACCATATCGCTCCGCCTAATGAGAACGGATCAATACTTAACCCGAAGCTGAAGAAGAAAATAGCTCCGAAAAAGTCTCTAAATGGAACAACAAGATGTTCAATTCGGTCACTATGCTCTGTCTCAGAGAAAACTAATCCTAGAAGAAGTGCTCCAATTGCTTCTGCAACGTGAATTGTTTCTGAAAAACCAGCAATGAAGAATAACGAAGCAAATACTACAATAATAAAGATTTCATCTGAGCTAATATTGAGCAATTTATTTAATAACGGCGTAGCCTTTCTAGCTACTATAAAGAATAGAAGCATATATCCTAAAGCAATTCCAATTGAAGTAAGGGCACCTAAGAAGGAAGCGTGATCTCCAAGTACTAAACCAGAAACAACTGATAAATATACAGCAAGGAATATATCTTCAAACATAATAATTCCTAAAATTAATTCGGTTTCATTATTACCAGTTCTTCTTAAGTCCACTAACACTTTAGCAACGATAGCGCTAGAAGAAATCGTAATAATACCCGCAATAATTAAGATTTCTAGTAATGGGAATCCCATTATAAATCCGTATAACAAACCAAGTGAAAAGTTAATTAAAATATAAATCGTTCCGCCAATCGCAATAGAGCGTCCAGATTTAATTAGTTTTTTCATTGAAAATTCTAATCCTAGATAGAATAGAAGGAATAGAACCCCAATTCGTCCAAGGAAGGAAATTACACTTGCACTTTCAATAAATTTGAGATCGATAACACCTATTGTCGGTGCATGCGGTCCTACTAACATTCCAAGAACGATTAGAAAAGGAATTACTGAGAATTTAAATTTCCCAGCAATTACTGCTGCAATTGCCACTAAAACTAAAGCTGTACCAACTTCAAAAATTAACGTATCCATCTAATCAGTCCCCCCTATTTGAAAGTAATTCATTAATGATTTTTTTAATTTCTTCTCTCTCACCTGAAACTACAAGCATATCTCCTTCTTCAATTACTGTTTCTGGTCCTGGATTAAATAGCTTCTTCATGTTCTTCTTCATAACCGCGATTATTGTTACGCTATATGTTTTTCTTATTTCAAGATCGCCAATTGTTTTTCCGATTGCTGGAGCTGTATTCTCCACTTTGAACCACTCAATCGCTAAACCTTCAAAAACCATCTCAACATTTTCTAACGCCCTAGGCTTATATACCATTCCACCTAATATTGCAGCGATTTGTCTTGCCTCTGAGTCACGTAGTGAAATACTTGAGATGCTTTCTTCATGGTCTGAATCAAAATGATACATTTCTCTACGACCATCATCATGAATGACAATTACCATCTTTTCATTACCTTTCGTAACGATTTGAAACTTATAACCAATACCCGGAAGTTCACTTTCTCTAATATTCATTTTTAGCTCCTCCATAACTTGTTTATTTTAATTTTCTGTTTTTCTGTCTTTTATTCATCCAATCAACTTTAGAAATTCTAACCACTCAGGATATTTGTGATTTGGAAATCTTTTATTGTAATAATAAGTGGACCCTAAAAAGATACTTAAAGATGTAATGATAAAAAATATATTACTTCTCATTTTCAAACTCTCAAGGCTTACTTTCCATAAAGAATCTTCTTTCAAATTATCCCCACCTTCTCGCTTTAAATTTAGTTTTTTTAAATGTAAATAATTCTAAAAATATTACGATGTAACATAATCAT
>NZ_JBEUTW010000451.1:0-1576 GCF_040492675.1 Bacillus sp. AP50 | reverse complement strand
AGATTATTCAAGGCGTAAGGAAGTTATTGGCTGGAAATAGATTATAAAATTTATTTTAAAAAGACTTTATAGGATTAATACAAATAATGAAAAAAGGGTATTCCAAATTAAAATTGGAATACCCTTTTTCATTATCCTACAAATGTTTGATACAGTAAGAAGATATTTAAAATGATAACGAGTGCTGCAATTATCCAAGCGATAAATGTTGTTATACGGTGGTTAACGAGTGCACCCATAATCTTTTTGTTACTTGTAAACATAATAAGTGGTACTAGCGCAAATGCAATACCGAATGATAAGACGACTTGGCTCATGACTAGAGCGTAAGTTGGATTTACACCTAAAGCGATAATAACTAATGGTGGAATCATTGTAATAAATCGGCGTAAGTATAACGGAATATGCATGCGAATGAAACCTTGCATAATAATATCACCCGACATTGTACCGACAGAAGAGCTAGATAGTCCTGCTGATAAAAGTCCAATCCCAAATAATGCAGCCGATACAGGACCTACTAAATTGGTAAATTGAGTGTAAGCAACATCTAAATCTTCAACGTGCAAGCCGTTTTTAAAGAATAGTGCAGCAGCAACAATTAACATACTTGCATTAATTGCTCCAGCAATAACCATTGCAATAATAATATCGATAAATTCGAAACGAAAAATCTTTTTCTTTTGTTCGTCAGTTGTTCCGACCACGCGGCGTTGTGTTAATGCAGAATGCAAGTATATTGCATGTGGCATAACTGTTGCACCTAAAATCCCTGCTGCAAGTAATATACTGTCTACACCTTGGAATTTTGGAATAAATAGTCCTGAAAGAAGGGGACTTAATTCTGGTTTTGCATAAAAAACTTGAATCCCAAAAGCAATTACTACAATGAAAATCATTCCTGTAATAATAGCTTCTAGTGGACGAAATCCTCTACGTTGAAACTCAAGAATAATAAATGATCCGGCTGCAGTAATTAAAGCGGCAGGTAGCATCGGGATTCCAAATAGTAAGTAAAGCCCCAAAGCAGCTCCAATAAATTCCGCTAAATCTGTAGCCATAATAACTAGTTCACCTTGTATCCATAAGCCGATAGACACAGGCTTTGGAAAGTTTTCACGAGCTATTTCGGGTAAATTGTTTCCTGTAGCAATTCCTAATTTAGCTGATAAAGTTTGGATTAATACAGCCATTAAGTTAGAAGCGAGTATAACCCATAATAGTAAATATCCATATTGTGAACCAGCTGCGATATTTGTAGCAAAGTTGCCAGGATCAATATAAGCAACGGACGCGATAAAAGCGGGTCCTAAAAATGGTAACAGTCTTTTCCAGCCTTTTGTTTCTCCACTTAAAGCTAAGTGAGCTGATTGTACAGTTGTACTTTCAGAAGGGAGATGTTCATCTTTTGTTATATCTTTATTCATAGTAGTTTTCCCCTTTAAAATGTTAACTTGATGAAATTATTGTATTTATTCTTACTCATTATTTCAATACATTTAAATATATTATATGGTAATTTCATTTGAACACGAAAGTTTCCTTAATGCAAATTATATGCCTTTATGCAATGGAT
>NZ_JBEUTW010000450.1:0-3099 GCF_040492675.1 Bacillus sp. AP50 | reverse complement strand
AAAAGAAAAAAAGACATTGAACAGTTTGTTTCAATGTCTTTTTTTCTTTTTAAACTATAGAGGAACAAATGGTTAAGGCTTTGTTTGGCATCCTATAGTGTTTTAGGTGTGTTATACTTATATTTGTAAATTATAATATTACGTAGAACGTTAGGTTTGTTTGCTACTATTCGATATATATAACTGGAGGGAAAATTATGGTTTTTTTAAAAAGGCAGTATGTGGTGTTTGTGATATAAAGGTTGGTTTAAATCGTTATAAAATACTAAAATCTGATGCATGGCTATGCCCAGATTGCTTTCATAAAGCAGGTGGCTTGGGTGTTGTAAGTGTAAGTACGGACACTATCGAAGAATTGAAAGCTACAATCGATGCAAAGGTAGCAAAACTTGCTGAGGATCCATTGTCATGCGCTGAAGGAATGTATCAATTCTGTATAGATAATACATTCGGTTCTGGCTTTAATGAAAAGTGGGGTGTAAAACACTTCAAGGTATTAGAAGATAACTTGATGAATGGCGAAAAAATTCATATGACTTATATCGGAATGCACGATTATCAATCTACAACAAAGCATGATGGTTATTATGCCTACGCCATAAGTAATAAACGCATTATGTTCGGACAAAAAACAATGACTGGTGAAAAATTCAAAGCAGTAGATCATGAAAAGATAAATGATATATCTTTTGAAATAGGGATGTGGTTAGGCTTTCTAACAATTGATACTCCGCAAGAAAAGATCAAAGTTGCGTTAGATAAAGATTCAGCAAAATCCATTAATAATCATATCCATCAAGTTCTAGATGCTTTAAAAAGCAAACCTACTGAAGCTCAACCACAAGCAGTATCTGCTCCAATATCAACAGCAGACGAATTAAAGAAATTCAAAGAGCTGTGTGATATGGGTGTTATTACAGAAGATGAGTTTAACGCCAAAAAGAAGCAGTTACTTGATATATAAATACAAGATAAACAAGGCAAGTATATTAGAGGGAAAAAGACATTAAACGTATTTGTTCAATGTCTTTTTTATTACACTGCAGAGAAGCATGTATAATAAATATTGTAAATGAAATAGAAACTGCACCCTATACGAATTATTGACTAGCCTAGAGTTTCTTTTTAGATGACAGTTTATTAAATTTTTAGCGATAAAAGCCAATAATTTAAAATTGAGACATCCTATTTCTTATAATCTGACTAATAATTTTTGTTACCTAGGACAAGGATACCAAGGTGCTGAGGAGGTACTAAGAAAAGTACGAATTTTCCCAAAGTCATCATAAATATTGCGTGGAATAGTCCACGTGTGCGTGACAGTATAGTTCTTTAACCTACAATCAGGTGATACAATATCCCGCCATTCAGTAAGGAACCCTCCATCTTTGGTTAAATAAAGAATCTTAAAAACCGGATTCCACACTACTTCCCCCAAGAGGGTCCTGTTGTTATTTAGGATGTATGAAAAACTAACTTGACTACTCTTATCAAAATTTAGCATAACTGTACCAGTAACGTTAGATATAGACATAAAAACATCGCTTTTATCCCCAGTACTACTGTTGAATACAATCCAGCCTGGGGCAAAGTATATTTTAGTTAAGCGGATATTATCCAATTCAGCAATTTTTAAGACTGTGTCTTTTGGTTCAAATCCCATAAAATATCCCCTCTCATCCAAAAATATATTCATTGTATGAATGTATTTTTGTCCTAGTAAATTGGATTTAACTATTTTTAAAAATTAGGTAGTATTACTACTTTACTTAAATCTAAAATACATAAGTTGTCATGAACGAATTATTATTTTGAAGGAGATGAAATATTAATGCATATAGTTCCGTGTTGTCATCTACAGGTATATACATCATTTACACCAAATCCTATGCAGTATATTCCATATGGGTCATGGGATAATTTTGTACAGCTCAGCCCGCAACCACTACCTCCTTGTATTTTTGTAGAACTTAATCCACAGCCACTACCTCCAAGGTACTATTATTAAAAACAACAGCTTTCTAAAAAACTTAAATTGCAAAGTACCTCTAAAGACCACTGGAAAGGTGGTATTTAGAGGTATTTACATACAGAACATTGCTTCATATACAACTACAGAGGAACAAACCATTCTATTACAAGTAACCCCTAATTTAACTTTCACTTACCTTTGGACTTTCGTCCTTCACCAAGTTAAGGAATAAGATATCTGTGATGATGGGTTCTAACAAGACTTCAAGAAGGTTTACAAATGTTATTAAGCATTGGAGGACGTTGGGAAACAAGGGCACAATATGAAAATAAATATGTAATAGTAAGGAGAAGAGAAGCGCATGTATAATATACTTAAACGTCAATATAATTCTATTTTCCGAGGGGTGATTTGGATTAACGAGGAAGTACAAAGGGAGCTAAACCTATTAGTACAAAAAATTTGTGAAACCGTATCTTCTGTCCAAAAAATTATCCTTTTTGGCTCTCATGCTTATGGCACACCAAATAAAGATAGTGATTTTGATCTTTGTATTATTGTGGATGGTGTAGGATCAAGAAAAAGAGAAGTGATTAATCTTATCAATTGGGGTATTTACGATGTGATGGAAACACCAGTTGATATTTTAGTATATGGACCTGAAGAGTTTCAAGAACGTGCTAACCGTAATGTAACCATGGAATACAAAATTGCACTAGGGGGGCAAGTTTTATATGAAAAATACTGAGGATTTAGAAGAGTGGCTATTCATTGCAAAATCTAATTTAGATTCTGCTAGGTACTTAGCTCACATGAAACCTTTCCCTGCCTCAGTTATTTGTTACCATAGTCAAAAATGTGTTTGGAAACCTCTAAAAGGATTTCGTACACCCAACTATATGTTCCATGATTAAAATTAAATGCCACAAATAGGGATTATCTGTATACTTTCTAGCTCTTAAAGGTTCCGAAATAGTTTTATAGTACTTGTAGATAATTTTCGTATAATCCTCTTATAATGATATATCTATTTATGCCATTCTCACCACGAACCACTAAGGTATTTCTAACAAACTGTATATGGCTCATATTAGGCGATACAAGCTCTTGTAAGGACAACCCATAGT
>NZ_JBEUTW010000449.1:0-8606 GCF_040492675.1 Bacillus sp. AP50 | reverse complement strand
GAATATAACTTGTACAATGTAATGTATATAAAGGGTATGTATGTCATATAAACCTTGTCCAATTAATGAAATGGGGTTAAAATTACATATTGTTAATGAAAAGTTGGAGGAAATACATCATGGAATTGTTTCAATTACCGAAAGCATTCCTGCAAATGAATACAATTTTTATTTCCATATTAATCGAAGCACTTCCGTTTGTGCTAATTGGTGTATTTATTTCAGGATTCATTCAAATGTTTGTGACAGAAGATATGGTGGCAAAATGGATGCCGAAGAACCGATTTCTGTCTGTTTTATTAGCTACTTTTTTAGGCATGTTGTTTCCAGGTTGTGAATGTGGAATTGTTCCGATTGTAAGACGATTAATTGGAAAAGGCGTTCCACCATACGCAGGGATTGCATTTATGTTAACTGGACCTATTATTAATCCAGTTGTATTATTTGCTACTTATGTTGCCTTTGGGAGTAGTATGCACATGGTATGGTATCGTTCTATTGTAGCGATTATCGTAGCCATTATCGTTGGAATTATATTATCCTTTATGTTTAAAGAACATCAATTAAGAGATGATCACTTCCCAGAAGTGAATAATAAGCGTCCACTGCGTAAAAAAATGTGGGATGTATGTACACACGCTGTTGAGGAATTCTTCTCAATGGGAAAATATTTAGTACTAGGTGCGTTAATTGCAGCAGCGGTACAAACGTTTGTACAAACTTCAACACTTCTTGCTATTGGACAAGGTCCGTTTTCTTCATCAGCTGTTATGATGGGACTTGCTTATATATTATCACTTTGTTCAGAGGCAGATGCATTTATCGCTTCTTCGTTCCAAAGTACGTTTTCAACAGCTTCACTTGTCGCGTTCCTCGTTTACGGACCGATGGTGGATATTAAAAATATGTTTATGATGCTTGCGACATTTAAAACGAAATTTGTAATTGTTGTTATAGTTACAGTTACTCTTGTTGTTTATGCAAGCTCACTACTCATTTATGCGATGGGGTGGTAGGTTATGTTTCGAGCATATATATTATTAGGTTTTACAATATTAATTGCGCAACTGCATATTTCCGGTAACATTACGAAGTATATCAATATGAAGTATGCCTATTTATCAACAACAGCAGCAATTATTTTAGGTTTCTTAACGATTATACAAATTATCGTCGTTTTCCAAAAAGAACACCAAAAGGAAAAAGAGAAAAATGATTGTAGTTGTGACCATGGTCATTGCGGACATGATCATTCAAAAGATGAGAATACATGGTGGAAAAAAGCATTTTCGTACTCATTGTTTTGTTTTCCAATTATCTCAGGGTTATTTTTCCCAATTGCGACGCTAGATTCGGATATTGTTAAAGCGAAAGGGTTTCACTTTCCTGTTGCACAAGCAGAAAGTAAGGATCCATTTATGACAAGACAATTTCTAAGACCTGATACGAGTATTTATTACGGGAAAGAAGGATACCGCGGTGTAATGGAAAAAGGGAAGAAAGAGTTTGTTACGAAAGATAATATTAATTTGAAAGATGAAGACTTCCTAAAGGGTATGGAAACAATTTATAATTATCCTGGCGAGTTTACTGGAAAAAAATTATCTTTTAAAGGGTTTGTTTTTAGAGATGATTCTTCTAAAAAAGAACAATACTTCTTATTCCGTTTCGGTATTATACATTGCGTAGCAGATTCTGGTGTGTATGGTATGTTAGTGAAAAAACCAGAAGGCGTAGAGTGGAATAATGATGACTGGATTCAAGTAGAAGGAGAGATAACTACTGAGTTTTATCAGCCGTTTCATGCGAATATTCCTGTATTAGAAGTAACAAAATGGAATAAAGTTGAACAGCCGAAAGAACAATATGTATTTAGAGGAGCCGATTGATAAAATCGGTTCTTTTTTGTGGACTAAAAGTTCTGAATGTTGTTAATATTAAACGTGTAGTTCATTTAGTATAGTGATTATTGAAATATTAGGGATAGATCATTAAAGGGGTGATAACAATGACAGAAGTAAAGGGGAAAACAGCCAATGAGTCAAGGGTGTTCAAAACGAGCCGAGTCTTCCCAACAGATTTAAATGATCATAACACGCTATTTGGTGGGAAGATATTAGCGGAGATGGATATGGTTGCTTCTATTTCAGCATCCAGACATTCAAGAAAGGAATGTGTCACAGCATCTATGGACTGGGTCGATTTCTTACATCCTGTTCGTTCTTCAGATTGTGTTAGTTATGAATCTTTCGTAATTTGGACGGGAAGAACTTCGATGGAAGTGTTTGTGAAGGTAGTGGCTGAAGATTTAATTTCAGGTGAGAAGCGTATAGCGGCAACGTCATTCGTTACTTTTGTGGCACTTAGTAAGGAAAATAATCCAGTTCCAGTACCGCGTGTTATCCCTGAAACCGAAGAAGAGAAAGAATTACATCGTATTGCTGTGTTACGTGCAGAACAGCGTCATATACGTAAGGCAGAGAGTAAGAAAGTAGCCACATTGTTAACCTTTTGAGATGAATATTTAGCCATTTAAGTTACTATAGCAGTCGGAAATGGTTTTAAAATGAAAAGCGGACACCTAAAATAGGTGTCCGCTTTTATAGTTTTTTCATCCACATATCATATGACAGTAGCTACTTAGCAGAAGCAAGCAGCACCGACGATGATTAAGAGGATAAATAATACGACTAATAGCGCAAATCCATTACCATGTGCGAAGCCCATTGTTATTTCCTCCTTTTATTTTAAGATACAACATACAATATGCAAATGAGCTATTGTTTGATATGGACATATATCATGCAATGACATATTTTCTTGAATGATAATGTAATAAAAAAGGGAAGATATAGAAATAACAGTAAGTGGAGAAAGGAATTTATCCATGAAGCACTTTTTCGCTATAATCCTTTGTTTAATAGGTGTATTCATTTGGATGAACATCGATGTGGAAATGGGGAAGGAAATGGCTAGTGAATATGAATTAGGACAAGTTCGATTAGGTGAATTTCAACTATATACGAACGGTGAAGAGTTATATAGAAAATTATTTGACGATATAAACGATGCAGAAAAGTATATATATATCCATTTTTATATTGTAGGAAAAGACGAAATAAGCCAAGAGTTTTTACAGTTATTAGAGAAAAAAGCATCTAGCGGAGTAGAAGTGAAATTGTCAGTCGATCGGGTAGGCGGATATAAGCTGAAGAAAAAGGTAATTAGCCGATTAAAAGAAAACGGTGTGAAGTTTACATTTAGTAAAAAACCGAAACTGAAAAATATGTTCTATTCTTTGCATCAACGAAATCATAGACGTATTGTTACGATAGATGGAAAGGTATCATACGTCGGTGGCTTTAATATCGGAAAGGAGTACCTTGGACAAAATCCAAAGTTTGGGCCATGGCGTGATTATCACGTGCGTATCCATGGTGAGGGTGCAGCGGATATGGAAAGAAAGTTCGCCGAAGATTGGAAAGAAGATACAGGAGAAAAAATGCCTATACATGAAAGTATACCTACATTAGGGAATATAAAATATCAATATTTATTTTCAAATGGAAAAGGCTTATGGGAAAAGTATGGGGCACTTTTAAAAAAAGCTAAAAAGTCTTTAATTATCGCTACACCATATTTTGTACCAAGTAAAGAAATGGTGAAAGAGTTAAAAGCTGCATTAAATCGTGGTGTTAATGTGAAAATTCTCGTGCCATTTAAAAGTGATGCCATATTGTTAAAACAAGCTGCCTATCCATATTTGAAAGATATGTTACATGCTGGAGCGGAGATTTATCAATATCGAAATGGATTTTTTCATGGGAAAGTAACAATCATTGATGGAGAAATTGTTGATATTGGGACAGCGAATTTTGATAATAGAAGTTTTTATTTAAATTGCGAGTCTAACTGTATCATATATGATAAAACAGTTGTTGATGAAGTATGGAGTCGATTACAGGTAGACTTTCATAAATCAAAACGATTTTCTGAAGAAGATTTTGAGAAAATTAGTAGATGGGATTGGTTTTTAGCAAGAATAGCGAATGTTTTAGCATCATATTTATAGTATATGGACAAAAGAGAAGGGAGGCGCTTTAATGGACTGTATGAAAGAATTAATGAGACATAGTTATATGCTAATATACAAGGTTGGAGAGTATGCTGGAAAGGTCAGAGACGAAGAATTAAAAAATCTATTACAGCACCATTTACCATATATGTTACAAGCATATAATGAACAAGTAAATTTTCAAGAAGGAGAGAATGTGCAGCATATAACCTGTGAAACAACGGAGTTTGATTTGCATGAAATGGAAAAGGAAACAGTTAGTAAATATACAGGGGATATTCATATTGCAACCAGTTATATTGCGCACTTGAAACGATTAGCTTTAAAGTTTGCTCAAGTTGCAGTGGAAGTTGCTAATCCAGAGTTTCGCTCATTTTTGGAAAATTGTTTCCTGAAAATGAACCGTTACGCTTATAGTGTGTGGCAATATGTTATGAAGAAGGAATATAAGATTACACATCTATATGAAAATGAAAAGTTTGCATGAGAAACTAAGGCGAAATGGTATGCGCCTTAGTTTTTTTACGTCCATTGAGAGAAAAAACTAGTTTTATTGTGTATCGATTGGAAATGAAATATATAAATTAAAATTAGGGTTTGTTATCGGAAAATTTACAAAAATTTACCGTATATTTACTGTTTTTCAATCTCTCCTTTAAAAATAGAAAGTAATATGAGATTGTACATATTCTATCACAAGGAGGAAACGCAAATGAACAAATGGGTTAAATCATTAACTGCTATGGCACTTGCAAGTTCTTTATTAATGGTAGGTTGTAGTAAAGGTGAGGACAAGAAGAAAGAAGACGACACAACAACACAACAAGAGGACAAAAAGGATAAAGAAACAAGCGGAACCGAGAAGTCTACTGATTCTAAAGAAAAGAAATAAAGTAATAATACAGCTTCCTCTCATATATGAGGAAGCTTTTTTGTTGTAAATTGACTGAGATTATTGAAAAATAGAAAGAGAATGAAAGAGGGGGAAAATAAATGAAAGTATGTATATTGGGAGCAACAGGACGAGTAGGTTCAAACATAATTAATTTAGCATTAAAGGATTCAGCTGAAGTGACTGCATTAGCGCGTGATTTAAATAGAATAGAAATACAACATGAAAGGTTAAGAGTGATAGAAGGTAATGTATTGAACGAAAATGATATAAAGAAAGCGATAAAAGGAAGTGATATAGTAATTAGTGCACTTGGAACGGATCAAAATGGAACATTAGCGAAGAGTATGCCACAAATTATAAAGAAAATGGAAGAAGAAGGGGTTCGTAGAATCATAACAATAGGAACAGCTGGTATTTTACAAGCAAGAACAGATCTAAATTTATATCGTTTTCAATCAACGGAATCAAAAAGGAAAACGACAACGGCAGCGGAAGATCATTTGGCTGCATATAAGGTACTAAGTAATAGTAATAATTTATGTTGGACAGTTGTTTGTCCGACACATTTAATAGATGGTGAGGCGACAGAGGTATATCGAACTGAAAAAGATATATTGCCAGAGGGTGGATCAAAAATTACAGTGGGTGATACAGCACACTTTGCATGGGATCTATGTAAGAAAAACATATATGAAAATAGTCGAGTAGGTATTGCATATTAAAAAACCATCCCGAAATCGGGATGGTTAAAAGATGATATAACACAAGAAGATGATAATCATAATGATTTGGAGAATTGCTTTCGCTACTGTACTGCTTAAAAAACCAACTACAGTAGCGACTCCAACTAGAAAGGCATCTTTTGGCGCTTTTTTATGCACTAGTTCTGTTATAAATACTGATAAGAACGGTATGATAATAAGTCCGAATGGCGGGAAGAAGAACGATCCGACAATGATAGAAATCATTCCGACACGTTCGCCCCATTTAGAACTACCGTATTTTTTTAAGAAATATCCATTTGCAATAAAATCAGCAACGAAAATGAAAAGAGTAAAAATGACTTGAATAATCCAAAAAGAAGTTGTTAATTCGCCTCCATTTATACCGAAATGGTAAATCAAATATCCAGCCCAGACAGCTAGTATGCCAGGGATAATTGGATAAATAAAGGCGAGAAATGAAACAACGAAACAGGCAATGATACAAATTGTTAATAAAACAGTCACTTTATAGCTCCTTTTTAATATCTAGTTTATGTACAGCAACTTTTTTGACTTGATGTCCATCAAGTTCTAATACTTTAAATTGAAAACCAGCATATTCAATGGAATAGCCAGTTTCAATATTTAAGTCAACTGCTTGAGAAAGAAGCCATCCTCCGATTGTATCTAAATCACTATCATCAATATGTAGGCCAAACATATCATTTACTTCAGAAATAAGCACCTTTCCATCTAAAACAGTAAGCTTAGGTGTACGCTTTTCAATCATAGGTGATTCATCCGCATCGAATTCATCTTGAATTTCTCCAATGATTTCTTCAAGAATATCTTCCATCGTTAAAAGTCCGGCAGTACCACCATATTCATCCATAACGATTGCCATCTGAACGCGATTTTTTTGAAGATGGACTAACGTTTTACGAATTGGAACTGTTTCAAATACAGTTAGAACAGGATGTATATAAGATTCAAGTGGTTTATAAATACCTTTCGTTTGATCATGGAATACTTCTTTCGTATTGATCATCCCAATGATATCATCTTTATCTTTTTCGATAATTGGATAGCGTGTATATTTTTCAGTAGCGACGATATCCATATTTTCTTCTAACGTATTTTCAGTAGATAAGCAAATCATTTCGGTACGAGGAACCATAATTTCTTTTGCAACTCGATCATCAAATTCAAAAATGTTATTTACATATTTATATTCGGTTTGGTTTATTTCACCGCTTTTAAAACTTTCACCTAAAATGAGTCGCAATTCCTCTTCAGAATGAGCAAGTTCACTTTCTTTCGCAGGTTCTAATCCGAGTAATTTTGTGAAAAATATAGCTGTACTATTGAGTAGCCAAATGAATGGGTACATAATTTTATCAAATAAAATAAGCGGTCTTGCAAATTTGAGTGTGATTGCTTCTGCTTTTTGAATTGCGAAAGACTTTGGAACTAATTCACCTAATACAACGTGGAAAAATGTAATAACACTAAAAGCAATAACAAAAGATAAAGTGTTAGCCATTGTTCCAGTAATATTAATTTTTTCAAAGAGCGGTCGTAGTATATGTTCCACAGTCGGTTCACCAAGCCAACCAAGCCCTAAAGAAGTGATTGTAATTCCGAGCTGACAAGCTGATAAATAAACATCTAAATTAGATAGGACGCTTCTTGCAGCTAAAGCTTGTTTATTACCTTCATTTGCAAGTTGGTCAATTCGACTTTTTCGTACTTTTACAACAGCGAATTCTGATGCAACGAAAAAGCCAGAAATAAGAATAAGTACAAAGATGAGAAAAATATTTAATATGTCCAAGCGTGTTCTCCATTCCAAGGTTTGGAATAAAGATGTCACCTCCTGCAATTATGTTATACTTTTATAATAAATCCAAATGAAAAGAATAGTCAAAGGAAAAGGGTAAATATTGGTATGTTTCTGTAATAGTTTTTGAATTTGCTGTTATTTTGTCCGCTATACAAAAGGAATAACCCCCTACTTTTAGATTATAGAGGGTTATTTTAAATTAAGGTTTTGGAACACTTCTCGTTAAAGTGTATGACTGTTGCTTGGAGTAGTTTGTGGTCCATAGTGTTTGAAGGAAAGAAAGTATGCTATATGGGATATAGAGTAGTAATAAGCCGATTGTAACAATTATGGGTGAATTTCCGCCAAATTGAACGATAAATTGTAACAGTCCATTTGCATGAAAAACGCATTCCATAAAAACGAATGAAAGAATAATGGAACCTAAAATTGATTTATGATTCGAAGTAAGCGCCAAAAACAATGTATCCACAAGAAAAGAATCATGTTTTATTTCATATTCATTTGTGTTTTTTAAGAAAGGAATCCATTTTTTTACTGCTTGCATAACGATAATCATGGAAGTACTACATACGATGATAAATGATGAGTAGTAAGGAAGGTTTATAAATTGTGCGATGTATAGAAGTAGTAATAAGACTGAACATTGTAATACTACAGTGCAAAAAGAGTAAGGTATCCATTTCAATACAGTAGTAAACTTTTTAAACGAATTAGGTACTTTGAAAAATAAATGGCCGATACCCAAACTTATGAAAAATCCGATCGCAAGGGTAAAAGTAAAACGAACAATCGATATAAAATATATTTCCCATATGTAAGGGAATAATGGTGTTGAATGATTAGAAGTATGTATCATTTGGTTTGCTGAGAAAAAGATAGATTCATGCATCCAATCAACCTTTGGAATTGATATAGAAGAAAGCTGTGCGAAGTTTTGAAAAATGCTAATAAATCCATTTTGATAAGAATAATTGTGTGTAATAAAAAGAGCTGGAATAGGACTTATGGCAAAAATAACAATAATACCAATTATAAATTTACATATATGTGAGCGTAATAAGGACATATAACCACCTACTCTTAGAA
>NZ_JBEUTW010000448.1:0-5962 GCF_040492675.1 Bacillus sp. AP50 | reverse complement strand
GCAATAATACATCTCTTCTTTTAAACAGAAAGTTTATAAATACTGACGATACTTCGACAATTTCCTCGGAAATATTTCCTTTCCCCACATAATTTGATACACTACACATGAATAAAAACTTGTATTACATGTAAGGGAGGGAGATTGTATGTAAGGAATCTGTACTCGTAATAGTATAAAACAAGCTACTATTGCATTATTAATCATAGTTGTATTTATAGCGGAACTGTAAATACATACAAATAAGTGGGTTTTTGGTTTTGGAATTCTGAATTTTCTTTTAAATTATTAGGGGGCAATGGTATGGTTAAATATTCGAAAATTTCTAAGTGGATTCTTGGTGTTGGATTAGTGACAATAACATGTAATGGTTTGCAAATTCAAGCAGAGACAAAAGAGAAAAACGTGAAGAACGTATTACAAATGGAGCCGGTAGGAATACAGAAATCTGTTAATGAATTGGCGCACTCTTCAAAAGTACAAGAAAATGCATCTTTTACAAAACGGTTAAAATTAGCGGATTTATCGCAGCGTCCACTAGCACCAACCGATAATATTAAACCGTTAGCTGAAGAAAAAAAGTATTCAATGGCTGAGTTAAATCAATTAAATAACAAACAATTAACTGATCTTCTTGTGACAATTAAATGGTATCAAATTCCGGAATTATTTCAGTTTAATAGTGATAGTCTTAAATTCTATCAAGATGATAGTCGAATGCAAGCAATTATTAATAAACTAGAAGAACAAGGACAAACTTATACGAAAGATGATTCAAAAGGAATTGAAACATTAGTAGAAGCTCTACGTGCAGCATTTTATTTAGGTTTTTATCATGATGAATTAAGCAAACTAAATGAGCGTAGCTACCATGATAAATGTTTACCAGCTTTAAAAACAATTGCAAAAAATCCAAATTTCAAACTTGGTACATCAGAACAAAATAAAGTAATTGCATCATATGGAAAATTAATTGGAAATGCATCAGCAGATGTTGAAACGGTTTTATATGCAGGTGAAATTTTTAAACAATATAACGATAATCTTGCAACTTTCATTGAAGACCGAACAAAAGGAGACGCTATATATGAGTTGATGAAGGGAATTGACTTTGATATTCAGACGGATATGTACACGACTGGAAAAGAGCCAAAAGATACGATGTGGTATCGAAATATCGATAACTTTATTAATGAAATAAATCGTTTTGCACTACTTGGTACAGTAACAAATAAAAATGGATGGTTAATTAATAATGGAATTTACTATGCTGGCCGATTGGGCAAGCTTCATAGCACGCCGACAAAAGGACAACAAGTTGCTACAGATGCAATGCGAATTTATCCATATTTAGGAGAGCAATACTTTGTTGCGGCAGAACAAATTACTACAAATTATGGAGGGATAGATGCGAATGGAAAAACTGTAAATTTAGATCAAATTCGAGAAGAGGGTAAAAAGAAATATTTACCGAAAACGTATACGTTTGATGATGGTGCAATTGTCTTTAAAGCTGGGGATAAAGTTAGCGAAGAGAAAATTAAACGTCTATACTGGGCGGCAAAAGAAGTGCGTTCTCAATTTTATCGTACAGTTGGTAGCGATAAACCACTTGAAAGTGGACATGCTGATGATGTGTTAACGATGGTTATTTATAATAGCCCAGATGAGTATCAATTTAATCGTCAACTGTACGGATATGAAACGAATAATGGTGGGATTTATATTGAAGGGACAGGGACTTTCTTTACATATGAACGTACACCAGAGCAAAGTATTTATAGTCTGGAAGAATTGTTCCGCCATGAATTTACGCACTACTTACAGGGAAGGTACGAAGTTCAGGGATTATGGGGCCAAGGGGAAATGTATCAAAATGAACGTTTAACATGGTTTGAAGAAGGGAATGCAGAGTTCTTTGCAGGTGCAACGCGATTAGATAGTGTAGTACCACGAAAAAGTATAATTGGTGGGTTATCTAATGATCCTACAAAACGTTATACAGCATCACAAACATTAAATGCGAAATATGGAACGTGGGATTTTTATAATTATTCGTTTGCACTACAATCATATATGTATAATAAGCGCCCAGAAATGTTCGATAAAGTACATGATTTAATTCGCGCAAATGATGTTTCAAGTTACGATGAATACCGTGCTACATTAAGCAAAGATAATAAGTTAAATGAAGAATATCAATCTTATATGCAAATGCTTATTGATAATCGTGATAAGTATACAATTCCACAAGTATCAGATGAGTATTTAACTCAGCATGATCCAAAATCGCTTTCGGACGTTACTTCAGATATTACGAATGAAGCGAAACTAAAAGATGTGAAAGTAACAAAGAATAAATCACAATTCTTTAATACATTTACACTACAGGGGACATATACAGGAAGTGCGGCTAAAGGAGAAGTTGAGGACTGGAAAGTGATGAATGAAGCAACAAATGATATGTTGAAACGCCTTTCAGGAAAAGAGTGGACTGGATATAAAACATTGACTGCTTATTTTGTAAATTACCGTGTAAATAATGCTGGGCAATTTGAATATGATGTTGTGTTTAGCGGAGTGAATACGGAAGAAGGTACGGCTGTAGAAAAAGAACCAAATAATTCATTTGAAACAGCAAACCCACTATCTTTGAATATTTTGTTAAGAGGAACCTTGAGCGATCAAGATCAGGGGGATAAATTTGTTATTGATGTAAAGGATCAAAAAGATTTACAAATTTCGGTTACGAACGAACAAAATCTTGGATTGAACTGGGTATTATATTCTGAATCAGATTTAAATAATTATGTAGCTTATGCAACAAAACGTGATGGGAACAAATTGCTTGGAAATTATAATGCAAAGCCAGGGAAATATTACTTAAGTGTATATAAGTATGGTGGTGGAACAGGGAATTATACGGTACAAGTAAAATAGTTTACTATAGTTTGTTTTGAAAGGCTACTTATTACATTTTTTAGCGAAATAAAGTATGTAATGTTAAACATTAAACTAATTCAACATATCCCTGTTCTAATTATAGAACAGGGATATGTTGGCTTTATATTTTTAAATTAAATAACCTCATTGGATTTTGATAAGAAAATAATTAATATACATCTGAATTCTCATTCGTAAAGCATGTTTTAATCTTCTTAATGCTCTTTCATTTTTGTCTCAATGCTTGTTTTCAAATCAGTTGATACTTGATTGAAATACCCCAAAACGATCTCCCTAATATCATCGGATATAACTTTCAAATCACTAGCTAAGTTTTCAGCGAGATGTTCTTTTTCTATTGGCTGTAACTTCGTATAAAATTCACCAGCTTGTGTAAAGTCATCCTGTTTCGTTATAGAAGCTCTTTCAAGTTTACCTTCAACGTACCTTCCTTCACCGGTTGTAATTTGATTAGCAGGTGTCCAATCTTGCTGCTGGTTAATCGTTAATTTGCGAAATTCTGGACCAATTCTTCTTCTTTGTGAATCACTGTAAATGTTAGCGCGCCCTTGCAGCATTTTATCATCTGATAGTTCTGCACCATCCAGTAAATTAGAAGGAGAGAATGCGACTTTTTCTACTTGTTCCATAAAATTTTCAGGATTTTTATTTAATACCATTTTCCCGACTGGTAGGAGAGGATACGTCTGTTCATCCCATACTTTTGTGTCATCTAAAGGATCATAAGAAAGGTGCGCTTCATCTTTCGGATCCATGAGCTGGACGTATAAACCATACTCCACTGGTTTACCATTTTCAATAGCATCATATAAATCTTTCCCGCTATAATCAGGATTTTCGGCAGCTAGTTTAATTGCTTCTTTACTAGTAATGTACTGTACACCTTCAAACGGGTACCAATGATACTTTACATACTTTCGATTACCTTCCGCATTTCTCCATACATATGTATTAACACTATGTCCTGGAATGTGGCGAAGACTTTTGGCCGTACCATTATTAGAGTATAAACGGACAACAAAATGAATAGATTCAGGTGCTTTAGCGACAAAATTCCAAAATCTATTAGGGTCTATTAAGTTATTTTTAGGTGAAGGTAATAATGCTTGAATCGTTTCAGGGAAACGCATCGGATCACGGACAGAAAAAACAGGAATGTGATTACATAAAAGGTCAAAAATGCCTTCTTTTGTATAAAATTTTGTAGAAAAACCGCGTACATTTCTAGCAGTATCCGGTGTTCCTTTCGTACTAACAGCTAACGAAAATCGCACCATAACAGGAACTTTCTCATTAGAATTTTGTAAAAAACTTAATTTAGTATGTTCAGACATCGAATATATCGTTTGAAAATAACCGAACGCACCAAATCCTTTTACATGAACAGGTCTTTCTAAAATTTTTTCATGAATAAATTCTTGTAACGTCTCGTGAAGTACACTATCTTGCTCTAGAACAGGTCCACGTGAACCAACTGTTTGTGAGTGAAGGGTAGCTTGTTCATTACGTTCGCCTTTTTCATTAAAGTGATTCCCTAGTAAAGATTGCCCCTGTTTATCATAGTTTTCATTCATCGATATAGCCTCCAAATTTATTTCGTCTATTGTTACTAAATATGATTTTATAATCTTGATTATGTATGATATGCAAAGTAGTAACAGACCGCTAGATGAAAAAAACGTGTATGTAGTGGACCTGTTGAAATAGAAGAAATTATGGAAAAATGAATATCGTGAAGAAAATTACTATTAAAATTTTAATCTGAAAAATGAATTTATACATGAGTTTATAGAGAATGAACAGAAATAAACAGGGAAAATAAATAGGAGGAATTTAACATGTCGGATTGGTTTCAATTAGATAAAGAATATATGATGTCTACGTATTGTCGTACGAAGGTTGCGATAGAAAGAGGAGAAGGGTGCAAGCTTTATGATGTAGATGGTAAAGAGTATGTAGACTTATTTTCTGGAGTGGGAGTGAACGTATTAGGGTATAATCATCCGAAAATTGTACAAACGACAATGGAACAAGTTACAAAATCGTTGCATCTGCCGTTTCATTTTTTAAATCCAGTTGCGATTGAATATGCAAAGAAATTAGTGGATTGCTCATTAAAAAACGGAAAGGTCTTTTTTACAAACTCTGGTACGGAAGCGACAGAAACAACTTTGAAATTAATTGATAAATATAGAGCTAATACGAATGAAGAACGTGAAGGAATTGTAGTGCTGAAGAATAGTTTCCATGGGCGTACGTTAGGGGCACTTCATTTTACGAGACAAGAAAGTGTATATCAAAATTTCCCTAAAACATCGATTCCTGTATATGAAGTAGAGCGCGAAAATATAGACCAATTAGAGGAGACTATTATTAAAGAAAAACCAATTGCGATTATGCTAGAGCCTGTTTTAGGAAGTGGAGGAATTTATCCTTTATCAAGTGAATATTTACATGGTGTTCAATATTTATGTGAAAAATATAATGTACTTCTTGTCGTTGATGAAGTTCAAAGTGGTATGGGTAGAACGGGAAAACTATTTGCTTATCAAAATTTTAATATTACACCAGATATTATTCAAATTGGTAAAGGAGCAGGAGGCGGGATACCGCTAGGAGGAATTATTGTAGGCAAAAAGTTATGTGATGTATTTTCACCAGGAGATCACGGGACAACGTTTGCTCATTCATCAATGGGAACGGCTTTAGGGTTAACGGTATTAAACACATTGATTGAAGATGGTTTAATGCACGAAGCGTATGAAACGTCACTATATTTAAATGATAAATTACAAGAAATTCAGAAAGAAAACTCTTATTATATTCAGGAAGTACGTCATGCTGGTATGATGTTTGGAATTAGTTTAAATGATACAAATGAAAATGTGAAGAAATTACAGGTAGAGCTAATGGAAAAAGGGATATTAGTTGACGTAACACAAGGGAATATTATCCGTTTACTTCCTCCATATATAATTACAAAAGAAGAAATTGATAC
>NZ_JBEUTW010000447.1:0-10271 GCF_040492675.1 Bacillus sp. AP50 | reverse complement strand
AACAATCTTTTTATCATCATCTACTACAACTTTAACAGAAGAGGAAAAAGAGTGTAGTTTAATGGAAACAATCTTTAACATTTTAACTGTTTTAGTTTTTGGGATAATATTTACCACACAATTAGCATTAACTACACTTTCTTTCATAGTAAAGAAGAATTGGAAAAAACTTAATATCTCTTTAAGTTGTGGTGTATTAAAGTTTAAAATAGAAGAGTAAGATTGAGTTTTGTACAAGGGAGGTATGATAGTGGTAGACTTGGATATTAAAGATGTCACAGTAAAGATGGAATTAAACGGTGTCTTTTGGAATGAGGATCGGATTGCTGAAATGAAGGTGACTACAAAAGAAGAGCATTCTGTTATTCTTCGTCTAGTAGTTGATTTAGAAAGTAAAACTATTAGGGCGACGAGTGCGGAAATAGTGAATGGATTCTGCCCTCTGTGCAAACAGAAAAGGGACGAATGTAGTGAACTTAATGACTTGCAAAACAAAATGGAAATTTTAGAAGAAGCCTACGATTGGGTGAGAGAACATCCGGAATATCGTTTTCAATTATCTTTTTACGAGTACAATAAATTTGAGGTAGTAAAGTGAAATTTGCATTTTAACAACTTATAGAAGGACTTGGTCAACTAGAAATATTGAAGTAGATATTTCTAATGGAAATAAGCCTGTATAACAAGGAAGGGATATATTTGATTCTGCAACAAATGTCATCTTGCATCAAAAAAATTTAAAAATAAACATGTTTTATTATAAAGCAGAAAAATCGATTCTTAGTAGAATCGGTTTTTAATATAAATAAAAGAGCGCTTATTAAAAGCGCCCAGTAACAACAGTTATATGGAAGTATTTATCCCGTAAAAGCCCGATTGGTGAGGGCTAATAATTAGTGGGGGATGAACAAAACCCCACTGATTAAAGTTTCACTTTATTCAATACCGCTCGGATCAAACGAATACTGCTGCTTATTCTCAATCCGCTCAATCACATCTTGCAGCTCATCTGGCTTCAGAAACTCAATAGGAGAGAAGCCTTTTTCAAATGTAAGTGTGTCTGCTTCAATCATAAGTACATATCGATCATTTACCTTCGCAATATGTATTTGATCCCCAAAATCCGCAAGCAACGCCTTCACAGAGATATGATCGGCTTTTAGTTTTAATTCCACTTCAGGAGCATGCTCGACGATTTGAGCGGTTGCTTCCATTACTTCTTCAGTTGAAAATTGTTCCATAATTTCGCGTTTCGGACTGGCAGCCCATACTTCCATCGCTTGGTCGAATTGTTCGCGTTCTTCCGTACCTTCTTCAAATACATCTTCAATTTGGTCGTATACCATGTCCATTACTTGTGTTTTCATAATTTCAGGCATAGAGCGTTCATATTCGACGAATTTTAAGAAGTCTTCAAAGTAGCGGGCATGTGATGCTTGATGTATTTTTAGTTCGCCTACTTCAACCATTCCTTCTTCAGGCATGTACGGATATTGGATAGATTTCATATTCTTTGTTGTGATGGCCATTTCAACGTTACGAATCAGTGTTGATTCATCAGAAATAGAAGCAACCTTTGGTTCAAAGTCGCATTTCATTACGAATACGAATGGATCATCAAAGTATTTGCGTAGTTTTGCCTGAGCAATTAAAAATACACCACCACGTACAGCGCTTGTGTCAAGATATGTATAAACGAGAGGTTCGCTCATATCTTTAAAGTTTTCTTTTGTTTCTGCAAAGCGAATACGATTAAAAAGGTTGTAATGAGGGTTTGAATCAAGTTCGTGCCCTTCTTCTACAATAAAGCGACCAATTTTTGTTGGGGCTTGTTCTGTTTTTGCATGACGTTCTACTTTTCGCTTCGATATTTTTAATAACTCACCATTCAAAAATTCTTTTAAGGAACTATCTTCATATTCTTCAGCGTCTAAAGTTTGAAAATGTTTGTAGCGTTTATCAACTGCTTCACCTTTTCCTTCTACTTGTACAACATAAAAGGAAAGATAATTTATTTCAAAATCCATATTTATCACCTTGTTTCATTTCATTAACTCTTATCAGTATAGAGATGGAAAAAACTTTCGTCAATTTATATAAGGAAGGGGAAGCCCCTTCCTTTATATAATCTTTATTTTCTCGATTAAAATCCGTCTTCTAATGCTGCGAATGGAATGTTTAGTCTGTTTTCTACTGTGCGTAAACGTTGGTTTAAGCGGTTTAGTCTACGTGTATGGCGCTCAACTGTATTTTCTAGTTGACGAACTCTTTGTTCAAGCTCATTTACGCGTCTTTCTAATTGACGATTTCCAGTGCCAGGAAAAGAGATTGGAAGTTGGAATTGTCTATTTTGGTCATATGGATTCGTGTGCTCTGCTTGATCTATATAAGATTGATATTGTGTTTGTAAGTCATACTGTGGTTGTTGGTACGCATATTGATTATATGGATCATATGGATTGTAGGGATACATAATAACATCCTCCATTTCTTTAAAATAGGTTGAATTCACCATAATGTATGTGCAAAAGCGGAGCGGTGGCACGGCAAATACCTATTTATGTTGACGGGATTTCTCTTTATCCCGCTATTTGCTGGGCAATAAGACCCCCACTGATTACAGTTTCACTTTATAAAAAATAGCTTGAGGGTTTTTGATTTGTATTTCTTTTGTGTAATGGTATATACTGGATAAAAGGGAGAGTTTACATAAAAGTTACAATTCTATCAAACTCAAACTTTTATGTAAATATGTATAGACATTTATAAAAGAAAAGAGTAATTTATATAGAGTGAAAAATAACTTGTAACATTTTATAAACATATTGTAAAATGATTGTAACAAAACATACATAAAAATGAAATAAATACATAATAGTGATGTTGGGGAAAGGGAGAGAGTATATTGTTCCGTAAAGTAAAGGGTATATTAGTTGGGGTGTTATGTGTAGCTATAATGAGTGGCTGTGGTGCAAAAGTAAGTGATGTTGCATTGGTAAGTGATATTGGTGGGCACACTGTAGAGGCTAAAGCAGAAGTACAGGATACTATTAGTTTAGTTGATGGTCGAACTGGTACTGAAGTGAAAAAATTAGATTTATCTAGTTTAGGCTATTTTGAAGATGAAGCGAAATTTAAAAAGTCTGTCACAAAGGTTGTTGGTGAGATTGGAAAAAGCGTCGACAAAAAAATGGTTCCTTCACGTATAGCACCTGATGGAAGTTGGCAAGAAGGAAAACCTTCTTATGAATTAATGGAAAAAGAATTAGTAGATAAATTGTTAAATGTTGGTATGTGGGATGCTACGTATCAGTTGCCGATCGTGGAGAAAAAACCAGTCGCAACATTAAGTGATGCGCAAGGAAATGGTGCGGTAATTGGTAGATATGAAACGAACTTAGGTGGTTCAACAGGTGGCCGTATTGAGAATATTCGTTTGTCAGCAGCGAGCATAAATGGAGTTGTGTTAGCAAAAGGAGACCGTTTCTCTTTTAATTCATTAATCGGTGATACAACACCAGATAAAGGATATCAATTAGGGAAAGAAATAGTTGATGGTAAATTAGTAGATGGATATGGCGGTGGTGTTTGTCAAACATCTTCAACTTTATACAATGCAGCAGATCAAGCTGGCCTGAAAATGGTGGAGAGAACTACACATTCTAAAACGGTAGGTTATGTTCCACAAGGAAGAGATGCTACAATTGCATATCCATATTTAGATTTAGTATTTGAAAATACGAATGATGCACCTGTGAAGCTTTATATGGGCATTCAGGGTGGAAAGCTAGTTGCTGAAGTACATAAAATGAGATAAGAGTTATAAAGCCACCTTTTCTGAAATTTAGAAAAGGTGGCATTTTTATTATGAAAATAAAAATGTATATAAATTCTGACTTTTCTTATTTACATAGGATGATTTTAGTTGTATCCTTCATAGTAACGGTTATATGTAATGGAAAAATATAGGGATAAGGAGATGGAGTTATTCATGGTACAAATTCATCCGAAAACACGTATTGGTCATGTTGAATTTAAAGTGAAAGACTTAGAGCGTCAAATTGCTTTTTATGAGAATGTTGTAGGATTAGAGGTAATTAAGCAAGAGGGGAATAAAGCATATTTATCTGGAAAAGGTGGAAAGAACGCGTTACTTGTTCTTGAAAAGTTAGAGGACGGGGTACTGCAAGAACCGCGTACGACTGGTATATATCATGTAGCCTTTTTAGTTCCGACTCGTGAAGCTTTTGCTTCTGCGCTATTTGGGGTTCTTCGTAATAAGAATGTAATTGACAGCCCGGATGAGCAAGAAGGGCGTTATACATATTCAAATGAAATTTTACCAATTTCAAGGTTTAATAGTGCAAGTGATCATACATATAGCGAAGCTTTTTATTTGCAAGATTTAGAGGGGAATGGTATTGAAATTTATGCAGACCGTCCGCGTGATCAATGGGGAGAAGGGTCAGGAGGAAGTACACCACTTGATTTAAAAGAATTGGCGACACTCGTTGATTATGAGTTTGATGGTTTGCCTGCTAATACTGTCGTTGGGCACGTACATTTACGAATAGCTGATGTAGAGAAATCACATGAATTTTATGTGGAAACAGTAGGTTTTGAAGTACAACAGCGTGAAGAGGATTGCTTATTTATTTCAGCAGGGGGATATCATCACCATATTGGTGCAAATACGTGGAACGGAGTAAACAATCCACACCCACCAGTATATGCAACTGGACTAAAGGTATATGCTATTGTACTACCGCATAAAGAAGCGTTAGACGAAGTGAAAGAAAGATTAATAGAAAAACAACATGAAATAAATGAAACTACAAATGGGTTTGTGGTGGTAGATCCAAGTGGTATTACAGTGCAGTTTGAAATAGAAGCAGTGTAAAATAAGCGAGAAAGTGTATAATCACTTTCTCGCTTATTTGTGATTATTCATAGCTCAATCCAATATCTTCTTACTATATTCCCATCTTCCTCAGTGAAATCATCATCACGAATCCCGCCGTTATGCAAAATCGTTTTTTCAGAAGCGGTATTCACAGCGTCGCAAACGACAAGTACTTTCGTGATGTCTAACTCCTTCGTTTTTTCTAATGATAATGCTAGTAACTTCGTAGCATAACCTTTTCTTCTTTCAGAAGGGCGAATGCCATAACCAATGTGACCGCCAGCGTTAAATAAATGTTTGGTTAAACTATGACGTATATTAACAGCTCCCACAATTTTATTTTCATCTGTAACAAGCCAATATGTAGAGTCTGGTACCCAAGTTTCAGGGATATTTATTCCGTTATGCGCATCGAGAAGTTCTTGAACCATAGCTGGGAAGTTGGCAGGATTTTTTGAGATAACCCACGGGATCATTGTTTCACCGCTATCTTTCCATTCGTTATAGAAATCTAAGTATTCTTCTTGTAAATCAGTAGTAGGTGTGAGTAATGAGACGTTCATTGTTAGTAAGCTCCTTTATTTATATAGTTTTTATAAAAAATTACGATACAAAGTGAAAGCGTTTTCCATAGTTTCTCAACCTAATTTCACGTAATTCATCTTTGATTTTTTAGAAAATTAGTGAAGGTTTAAAATTAGAAGTTATTTATTTTATGTTAATATTTTAAATATTAACATAAAACGGTCGGAGTATTAAGTATATTTTAGCGGTACCCTTATATGTAAATAAAAGGATGTTTGTGATAATTTTTGTTTTATCTATCTATAATGAATGAAAGGGGGAAGTGCCCGTGAGTGTAGATTTTGATTTTATTATACGAATCGGTGTTGCTGGCTTGTTAGGAGCAATGATTGGTATTGAAAGAGAAATTCGATCGAAAGAAGCTGGATTAAAGACTCATTTCCTCGTAGCGGTAGGAAGTGCGTTAATAATGGTTGTTTCGAAATATGCCTTTTCAGATATTGTGTTTGAAGAGCATATGTCTCTAGACCCAAGTCGTATTGCAGCACAAGTCGTTAGTGGAGTTGGTTTTTTAGGTGCAGGCACAATTATTATTCAAAAGCAGGCGGTGAAAGGATTAACGACCGCGGCTGGTTTATGGGCTACTGCCGGCATAGGATTAGCAATTGGAGCGGGAATGTATGTAGTAGGTATTGGAGCGACGATTCTCGTTTTAATTGGTTTAGAAATTGTAAGTCGTATTTTTAAGGTGCAATTTTTATTTCCACAAAATATAACAGTGCAAATGTTTGTAAATAAACATGAAGCGGTACAACAAATATTAGAAACACTACAAGTGAAAGGCATCCCAATACTCTCATATGAGGTGGAAGCTTCACAGCAAAGTACAGAAACTGTTTATAAGGTAGGGATGCAACTGAAAAATATATCGTCAGAAGAAAAGAATGAGTTTATTCAGCATATGCAAACATTACCGGAAGTTACATTTATAAAGTTAAAATCATAGTGTTGAAAACGAGGATAGATGTAGCAGGAATTTTGCTATTATCTATCTTTTTTTGATATAAAATGCACGGAAAGTCAAGCGTTAATTTTATATGGAATGGATATATGTGTGAACGTTACCTTATTTTTTCTCAATACAGGACAAAAAGTAAAAATAGTAAAATAATGGAGCGGGACACTAAAAATGTAAGGTAGGGGAGAGCATGAAAGGCTATTCAAAGAAAATGTTAGTAGGGGTAAGTTTTGCTAGTTTAATGTTAGGGAGTTTTCAAGGGGTAAGTTTGGCAGAAGATACTAAGGGAGAGCAAGTTTCTTATCGAAATGTGCTCAAAATGGAGCCAGTCGGTGTACAACTACCAGTACAAGAATTAGCTCATTCATCGAAAGTGCTCGAAAGCAAGTCTTTTGAGAAAAGGTTACAATTTGCCGATTTATCACAAAGACCACCTGAGGTGAAAAAAGGAAGTAAGCAATTAGCTGTAGCGAAAACTTATACAATTGCCGAATTAAATCAATTAAGCAATCAGCAGTTAGTAGATTTACTTGTAACAATTGATTGGGAGCAAATTACGGGGCTATTTCAGTTTAATACAGACAGTCTAGCATTCTATCAAAATGATAGTAGGATGCAGGCGATTATTGATAAATTGAAGCAGCAAGGACAAGCCTATACGAAGGATGATTCAAAAGGGATTGAGACATTAGTAGAGGTATTACGTTCAGGATTTTATTTAGGATTTTATAATTCAGAACTTAGTAAATTAAATGAACGGAGTTATCATGATAAATGCTTACCTGCATTAAAAGCGATGGCTAACAATTCAAATTTCAAGCTGGGTACATTAGAGCAAAATAGAGTGGTATCATCATACGGAAAGTTAATAGGAAACGCTTCAAGTGATGTGGAAACGATAACATCAGCTGCAAAGATTTTTAAACAATATAATGATAATTTTTCTACATTAGTAGATAATCTTTCAGCTGGAAATGCTATTTACGATATTATGCAAGGTGTTGATTACGACATTCAATCGTATTTGTACGATACGAGGAAAGCACCGAAAGATACAGTATGGTATCAGAAAATAGATAGTTATATTAATGAATTAAGTCGTTTTGCATTAATGGGAACGATTACAGAAAAAACCGGTTGGCTTATTAATAATGGCATTTATTATACAGGTAGACTCGGTATGTTCCATAGTACAGGAACGAAAGGGTTACAAGTTGTAACAGATGCGATGAAAATGTATCCGTATTTAGGGGAGCAATATTTCGTAGCTGCTGAGCAAATTGCAACGAATTATGGCGGAAAAGATGCAAATGGTAAAGTAGTGAATTTAGATCAAATAAGAGAAGATGGAAAGAAGAAATATTTGCCAAAAACGTATACGTTTGATGATGGGGCAATTGTTTTGAAAGCTGGAGATAAAGTGACAGAAGAAAAAGTAAAACGTTTATATTGGGCGGCAAAAGAAGTAAAGGCACAATTCCATCGTACGGTTGAAAGTGATCAACCTTTAGAAAAAGGAAATCCTGATGATGTATTAACGATGGTTATTTATAATAGCCCAGCAGAATATCAATTTAATCGTCAATTGTACGGTTATGAAACGAATAACGGTGGTCTTTATATAGAAGGAACAGGTACGTTCTTTACTTATGAGCGTACGCCAGAAGAAAGTATTTATAGTTTAGAAGAATTATTCAGACACGAGTTCACGCATTATTTACAAGGTAGATATGAAGTACCAGGGTTATGGGGACAAGGGAAAATATATGAAAATGAAAGATTATCTTGGTTTGAAGAAGGAAATGCTGAATTTTTTGCAGGGGCAACGAGAACGGATAATGTTGTACCGAGAAAGAGTATTATAGGAGGATTATCTTCAAATCCAGCAGAGCGTTATACGGCAGAGCGAACGTTAAATGCAAAGTATGGAACGTGGGATTTCTATAATTATTCCTTTGCTTTACAATCGTATATGTACAATAAGAGATATGATATGTTCGATAAAATACATGATCTTATTAGGAAAAATGATGTAACAGCATATGATGCATATCGCTCTACATTAAGTAAAGATGCGAATTTAAATAAAGAATATCAAGACTATATGCAAATGCTAGTTGATAATCGTGAGAAATATAATGTGCCATTAGTATCAGACGATTATTTAGCGAATCATGCATCGAAGCCAGTTTCAGATATTGCAGCAGAAATAACAGCGGAAGCAAAATTGAAAAATGTATCAGTGAAGAAAAATAAATCACAGTTCTTTAATACATTCACAATACAAGGAACATATACAGGAACTGCAGCAAAAGGAGAATATGAAGATTGGAAAACAATTACACAAAACGTTAATGATACGTTAAAACGTTTAAGTGCAAAGGAATGGACAGGCTATAAAACAGTAACAGCATACTTCGTAAATTATCGCGTGAATACATCAGGACAATTTGAATATGATGTTGTGTTCCACGGTATTAATACAGAAGAAGGTGCAGAGAATAAAGCACCAGTTGCAGTTATAAACGGTCCGTATAGCGGAAATGTAAATGAAGCAATTTCATTTACAAGCGACGGATCAAAAGATGAAGACGGGAAAATTACTTCGTATAAATGGGAGTTTGGTGATGGAGCAGTAAGTAATGAGCAAAATCCAACTCACGTATATACAAAAGAAGGAACGTATACGACGAAATTAACGGTAACAGACGATAAAGGAGCAACTAATACTGCTACAGCGACTGTAACTGTTCAAAAGAAAGAAGATAACAGTGTAGAAAAAGAACCGAATAACTCATTCCAAACAGCAAACAAATTGCAGTTAAATCAAGTTTTACGTGCTAGTTTAGGAAATGGCGATACAAGTGATTTCTTTGAAATTAATGTGGAGACTGCTAAAAACCTTCAAATTAACGTAACGAATGAAAATAATATCGGAATGAACTGGGTACTTTATTCTGAAGCAGATTTAAATAATTATGTTACGTATGCTCAGCAACAAGGGAATAAACTAGTAGGTAGTTACTATACGTATCCAGGGAAGTATTATTTACATGTGTATCAGTATGGCGGGGGGACAGGGAATTATACGGTGGAAGTGAAGTAGTAAAAGGGGAGTTGTCTTTTTCAATGAATGGAAAAAGGTCTGTACTTTAATGAAAAAACAACTGCAGGCAATGTCTCTAATGATAATAACAAATTAAGTGTCGCGAGATGTTATATTTATATTAAACCAATCTAATCAGTAAATAAGATAAAATCGATGAACTAGTATTTCATCACGATGTAAGAAAAGTTATAAATATTAAGTGTTTTTAATTGAATTAAACTAAAGGATCAGAGTGTATCTGTAACAATAGATAGGCTCTGATCCTTATTATATTTAATTAACGCATATGAATTTAAGATAATTAATAAGTAAGCTAGCTAGCGGGATTCTTAAAATTCATTTATGTAATTAACTAAACAGAAAATTGTTATCACATTAGCAAGGGATACTAATAGAAAAGCGTGTCCCTTTACCTAATTCACTCTCTATTTCTATATCTCCGTTTAATTCTTTAATAATACTATAAGCAATCATAGTACCAAGCCCAGTTCCTTTTTCTGTTGTTGAATAGAATGGCAAAGCAATTCGTTTTATTTGTTGAGATGACATCCCAATTCCTGAATCAATAATATCAATCATGATATTTCCTTTTACTTTTTGTATATTTATTTGTAATAATCCACCATTTTTCATAGCCTCAATTCCGTTTTGGATGATGTTGTTTAGACAGAGTTTGAATTTTTCGGGGTCTCCATTTATATAAAAGGAATCTGTAC
>NZ_JBEUTW010000446.1:0-1938 GCF_040492675.1 Bacillus sp. AP50 | reverse complement strand
GAAAAGAATATGTTATGAACTTGGTGGAATGAAAAAATGAAAATTTTACTTTTAGAGTGAAACTAAACAAAAATGCTATTTTGTAGAGCTTTAATTCCATGAGAAAAGAGCACTTCGTAAAAGTGCTCTTTTGACCAAAATCCA
Source organism: Bacillus sp. AP50 (assembly GCF_040492675.1). Taxonomy (NCBI): domain Bacteria; kingdom Bacillati; phylum Bacillota; class Bacilli; order Caryophanales; family Bacillaceae; genus Bacillus; species Bacillus sp. AP50. The sequence continues at coordinate 1,794 of NZ_JBEUTW010000446.1, read as the reverse complement.
TTTTGTAAAAGAGAGGAATACGTAATATCATATGAATTTATTTTTAAATGTGTTTAAAATCGTATAAAAACTTCTTTTTGCAAAACAAAGCAGCCAGCTTAATTAGCTAACTGCTTGTTGTACAAAAGAAAATTAGGCCCTACAAGTAAATGATATGTAACTTTAAGTTACAACTATATTATAAGCAGAATTAAACATGTTATGCGGTAGTAAAAATAAGCTTAATCAAACTTTCATTTTGTATTAAGTTGAAATATAAAAAGAGCACTTAGTAAAGTGCTCTCGTGACGAGTCTCATTTTATAACGACTATTTTATAAAGAAAGGAACTCAGGATATTATATGTGCGCCAGTCAATTGAGTACCTTGTACAAATAAAGAGCAGCTAACAAAAGTTAACTGCTCAAGTTGTATTATGAGTAGTATTGTTAGAATATCGAATTTTATCCGTTTAATAAAAAAAGCAGCTAGCAAAAGCTAGCTACTTAGCCCCAAGGAAGGGAGAGGAGCAATCAATTAGGTCTAAGTTTGGAATAAGGTTTTTAGATTTTAAGATCTAACCTAAGTATAGTATCGATTTTATTTGAGTTATTAGGCATATAAATGGTTCCTCGTGAACTACCCGCCACTTAACGTCCTAACGGACTGTTTGAAGTGGGGGCTTCTCGGTTAGTCGTTACTTTTGGTAGCTAACGAATTCGTCCTAAGACAGCCGAGCTAACTCCCTTGTTCCAAGGGTTATTTTATTGCTATCTATGCTAACACCAATAGGCGTATTGCTTCATTTTTGATATTGATAGCTGCGTTATAATCTCTATCGATATTTACACCGCATATACAAGTATATATTCGCTCAGACAATGACATATTTTTCACATTTCCACAACTGCTACATGTTTTTGTGGAAGGAAACCATTTGTCTATTTTCACAAGCTGTTTTCCTTGTTCATTTAGTTTATAAGCTAAGAAAGTGGTGAACATACCCCAAGCATTATCAGCGACGCTTTTTCCAAAATGAAGTGCTTGCGACATTCCCTTCATATTTAGATCTTCAATAGCGACAACATCAAAATGAGTAGCTAACTCTTTAGACTTATGATGAAGAAAGTTCTTACGTTGGTTTGCTACTTTTTCATGCAGCTTAGCTACACGGATACGTTGTTTATTCCAACGCCCTGAACCTTTTGTACGTCTTGATAATACTCGTTGCGCCTTTGCTAATCGGTCTAACATTTCACGATAGAACTTAGGATAATTGGCTCTCTCATCCTCAGAACTGACGTATAATTGATCCATCGCAAAGTCTAATCCAACAACTGTTTCTACTTCTTTTTGTACGATTTCTTTTTCGTATTCAGTCAAAATGGACACATAGTATTTACCAGTAGGTGTCATAGAAATCGTACATGACTTGATTATATGGCCTTGTGGTATTTCTCTATGCTGTTTGATACGTACCATTTTCAGTTTTGGCAATTTGATATGACCGTTAAGCAACATAATATTTCCGTTCACTACATTCGTTGTATAAGACTTTCTGTCTTTTTTGCTTTTGAATGTTGGGAAGTCATTTTGACCACGAAAGAAATTTTTATAGGCAATTTGCAAGTTGAGTTGAGCATTTGCCAAAGCTAATGAATCAACTTCTTTTAGCCACTCAAATTCTGCTTTGTATTTTGCAGGCGTAGGAAGATTTTGTTTCTTTAGTTGATCCTTATCATCTTTATGTTTTTCATACGCTTCTTTCCGTTCAGCTAACATTCTGTTATACACGAAACGTACACAACCGAAGGTT
>NZ_JBEUTW010000445.1:0-4279 GCF_040492675.1 Bacillus sp. AP50 | reverse complement strand
TAGTGACATCGTATATAGATCCTGTTATGAGAATAGGTGCAATCATAATTATAATTCCAATTATTATTTGAAGAAGTAGATTGATGTTTTTATTCAAGACAATCACCTCCAAAAAAATAGGGAATGAGAATATAGTTTTTTTTGTATTATAAAATGATTATATCGTATTACATTAAACGATGAGAATATTTTTAAATAGTAGAAATTAGAGACTCTTCAATAAAAAGGAATTAAATATGGTATTCTTTAGTTAAGATATGTAAACGAAGACGGGGGAAATGAAGATGGATAAGAAGCTAAAGTATTGGCTAGCATCTATTATAGGGGGAGTAGTACTTGCAACTGGTATGACTTATGGAATATTACAGTTTGCTGAAGTCCCGCTTAAGGGTGAGGACCATGTTTTTGCAGAGGTTAATAAAGAAGACATACTATCGAATGAAGCAGAAGTGAAAGGTTCAAATGCACAACTTCACATTACAGTAACTTCTACTGAAGAAGAAGTTATTTCAGCTATGCATAGCATGACTCATCAAAAAGTAAAAGCGTGTGAAGGAAAGGGAGCAACCCCTATGTCCAAAAAGAATGCAGAGAAAGTAAGAAATATTCTAAACGGAAACAATTTCAAGAACAAAGAAGAGCTATTAGCAATTACTGAAAGATGGGCAAATAGAGATTTTAGTAAAATTGTAGAAGAACATAACTATTTTATTAAACTTCAAGGTGGCGTGATAGGTGAAGCTACAGTGATGGATAAGGTAGACGAGCAAGTATTCTGTCTCAATACTTTCGGTGATGATGTAACGGCCACATTAATTAAATCAGGAGATCTTCAAGCGCTGTAAGGTGTTTTTTCTCTGATATAAAGAAAGCCTCAAGTATTCATATACTTGAGGCTTTTCCAATGGAAAGATAGGAATGGTCCGAATTCTTTACATTAAGAACAAAGTGGAATTACTCCTAAACCAATTAATAAAGCTGCAGCAACTGCTGGAATTGGTACAGGAATTTGGATACCTTCTACACCTAAGAAGTATTGTCCACTTATTACTTTAAAACAAACTAATTCCTCTTTTCTGCTAGAGTTAATGCGTTATAATATTTAATTAAACTATCTGTATGACCGGATTTTATATTTTTATAATGTATATTATTTTGCCATTCTTAGAGTCCTTATAGTATCTTTTTTCTCAATATAAGAACTCTAAAAATGTGTTAATATTTTAATACAAATTCCCTTTTGTGCAATGAGATAGTAATACCCAACAAAAAGCCCACCTATTTTAGTAGGTGGGCCTTATCTTTATTACACAATGTCAAATTACACTCTCTTTTGCTCATAAACTTTATTTAATTTGGATTAGTCAACATGTGGCATTATATACATACTAAAAGTATAATTTTTTCCGGAACTCCACATGTAACTTTCATCGATTCTGCTTAACTGGATAATCTTGAGAAAATATTAACAGAATTAAAAAAATAACATTTTTTCAATTTCCTGTAATTATAATTAAAGGTATTCTGTTAGTGTTATACAAATGTATCTGTCGATTTATTCCATGTATGAATCTAGTCTGGCTATCAACAGAATATTCCACACACAATTGAAAAAGGGGGAAAGTTTATGCAAAGAATTTTAAAATTCCTGTTCATGTCCGTTTTTTCTTTGATTTGTGTTTTGTATGTTCAAACGGACTCTTTTGCCGCACCAGCATACGAGGGAGTTGTCAAAATGAAGCAGCCTTCAGGCGAATCTTTTGAGGGCACGTTACATGGAGATGAATGGTTCCATTGGGTAAGTACAAAGGATGGCGATGTACTTTTACAAGATCAGAAGGGGTATTGGAATTACGCGGAGCTTACATTAGATGAACTGAAATCGACGGGGAAAAAATATAAAATTGATAAGAAGCCTTCAATGGCAGTAAATGAGAACAATTTGAACAAATGGATAAAGAATTACAACCCTCAAGCAAAGAAAAAACAGGAGCACATGAATAAATTACAAAAAGAATCACCAAAAAATATTGATGGAACTGTCACTCCAGTTTTAGGAAACAAAAAATTACTTGTTTTGTTAATTGGGTTTACAGATGTTGATATTGCATATAACGATAACGATTGGAGTAACAAATTCTTTTCTACAAATCAAAAGTCAGTTAAGAATTACTATAATGAAGTAAGTAACGGAAAAGTACAGATAACTCCAGCTCCTGAAACATATGGTACTCAAAATGATGGAGTGGTTAAAGTGAAATTAGATTACGCTCATCCGAGTACATCGGGAAAAAGTATGGGTACGGTTATAACAGATGCACTGGCTAAAGCTGATTCTCAAGTGAATTTTGCTAGTCTTGATACTAATAATGATCAAGTCATTGACTCTAAAGATGGCTTCTACATTGTAAGTTTTCTTGCTGGTAATGAACAGGCTAGTGGTGGTCCACTTCCAAATATTTGGGCACATCAGTCATATGCTCCTAATACAAATCACGATGGTGTTACAGTATCAGGCATGTATACAGCGCAGGGGGAAAAGCAATATGGTCATATGGCGACAATTGGTATACCTGCTCATGAGTTAGGTCATTCTTTTGGTCTTCCAGATCTATATGGCGACAATAACCGTGTGGGTAGTCTAAGTATAATGGGGAATGGAGCTTGGAATAGTCTTCCAGGAGAAGAGTATGGAACTACGCCAGATCATATGGATGCTTGGTCCAAGGTAAAACTAGGTTTTGTAACGCCAAATGTAGTAAATACCAGCAACAATTTTACTCTAAATGCGATCCCAAATAACTATAATGTGTTAAAGATTCCTTTAAAGGATAATACGTATTTTTTAGTTGAGAATCGCGCAAAGGTTGGGTATGATGCGAGCTTACCAACTAATTCTGGTGGTATTGCGGTTTGGCATATTGATGAATCCATGAATAATAATTCCAGTGATCCTCATCCCTTCATTGATATAGAACAATCCGTCAGTGAATACCAAGACCCTTTCTATTACACGAATCAAAATCATGCTGCTTCCTTTAGTCCAGACACCAATCCGAATAGTAATACCTACACGGGAGAAAAATCAGGTGTAACGATTACAACGACAAGCACAAGTAATTCGACTATGAATGTAGCGGTCACAACAAAAGAAGCTAGTTTAATTCCGCAGACAAACTGGACGCTAAAATATGTAGATAGCTATAATTGGTACAATTTAGGTACGTATGCCTTTGACGGAAATAAAGACACATTTTGGCATACAAACTGGAGTCCTGTTGCTCCAATGCCACATGAGATTCAAATTGATTTAGGTGCGACCTATAACCTCTCCAAATTCAGCTACCTGCCAAGGCAAGACGGCCAAATAAACGGAACGATTAAGGATTATGAGTTTTACGTAAGTAGTGATGGAGTGAATTGGGGAACAGCTGTATCCATAGGTGCTTTTGCAAATAATACTAATTTGAAAGAAGTCAACTTTGCAAACAAGACAGGTCGTTATATTAGACTACGTGCATTAAGCGAGGTAAACAATAATCCATGGACAAGTGCGGCAGAAATCAATGTATTTGGAGTGGCTCAATAATATATTCATGAGGGTATTTATTTAAATCATTGATATGCTATTTCAAAAGGTTATCATTCGCTGGGGGTTTCATCCAGCCTTTGATAACCTTCTTATTCTGCTAATATGTAAAAGAAAAACATAGATTGTTAAAATTGACTTTCTTAGCTTAGTTTAGCTTAAATGTGAAACTTTTTAAGGTTTATTTTGTATGCAAATCTTTCAATCACCTACACTTGTCCTTTAGAAATAAGAAACAATCTCACCTGAAATTTATTTTATATAAGCTTAGTTTGATAGAGATGGGGCGCGATCCCATGCCCATCAATTTAAGAATTCAGAATTACCCCAAATGAAAAAATGAGCTTTTTTGCCTTTTATAGCAACGAAGCTGTTTAATGAAAATAAAGTTCTTTTTTATACTATAAAGTTACATAAAAATGAAAGTTGATATTCTCAAATACGAGGGTATCAACTTTTTCCATATAAAGTTATTTAGCAAACGGGGAGAATTAATGGGGGGACATTATGGGGTTATTTGAATTTGAAGAACGATTTAAAAAACAAGTAGAATGCTATGAATTATCTGAGGAACAGTTACAATTTACAGGTAAACCAAAGAAATGTGTAGAATTATCAGAAGGCGATACTGACATACATTCTATATTATTTCTTGCAAATAATGAGCTTATAACATTTTTTGAGCTTCAT
>NZ_JBEUTW010000444.1:0-5042 GCF_040492675.1 Bacillus sp. AP50 | reverse complement strand
GTTTATATAAAGAAAAAACCTACTGTTCTAATCCCAGATTAAACATAGTATATAAGGAGGAAGAAAATGAAAAAAATAATAGGCTTTCTAGTAGTAACAGCAATTTTTATAGGTATAGGGTTTGCTGTAAATCGGTATATAAATGGTCCCTCACAACCAGTAAACGGTATCATGGTATCTGGAACGAAAGAAAATATATCAGCTGTCAAAAATCTGTATAAAGATCAAAACGTACGAACAACAGATTATAGTTATAAATTGGTCACAGAAATAATAAAACAAGAATTCACTACCGAACAGAAAGAAGAAATTAAGAAAGAATGGAAAGAAAAAGGAGGAAATATGACTGAAGAAGAGATAGACAAGGAACTTAATAAACCATCTGTTACAAAGAAACAATATGCGGTTATTACAAAATCTACAGCTGAAAAATTCTTAAAAAAAGGAATTATAAGAACACCCTTATCTAAAGAAGATAGTTCAATGACTTCAGCCTCGGTAAAAGAAATAAAAGAATTAGCGAGGGAAAAAAACATCTTTTATAGAAAAAATGTGGAAGATGGGGAAGTTAAGGATGGAAATTTAAATTTAAATGGACAAATGATACCTGTTCAACATATTGAACAAAATAATTGGATTGGCTATTTTTCATCACCGATAGTAATTGTTAATGAGGAAACATATAAACAATTAAAAGAAAAAGAAGTAAGCCTTTCGTTAATTCAGTTTGCAAAAGAAAATTTTGATTATAAAAATAAAAACAAGGTAAAAAAGGTGGTCGAATACGTTTCGAAAGTGTATGCAGTGAAAGACGAGAATGGTGAGTACGATAAGGATAAAATCTATTTTGTAGAGATTCAAAATTAATCTGTGAAAAGGATGAGTTGTATGGAGGTTGTTAGATTAGAAAATGTAGTAAAAACATATGGAGAAGGAGAAACGCAAGTACAGGCGTTAAAAGGAATTAATCTTTCCATTCGTAGGGGAGAATTCGTAACCATAGTTGGAGCATCAGGTTCTGGTAAAAGTACCTTATTGCATATTTTAGGAGGGCTGGATCGTCCGAGTTCGGGAAATGTGTTTATAGGTGATGAAAATATCTACAATTATAAAGATAATGAACTCTCTATTTTTCGCCGAAGAAAAGTTGGCTTTATATTTCAGTTTTTTAATTTAATTCCTGTCTTGAATGTACAAGAAAATATTGCTTTGCCAGCTCTATTGGACGAAGAACAGGTAGATGATCATTACCTGGATGAAATTATAAGAACACTAGGGTTAAATGAAAGACGAGATCATTTGCCTTCTGAATTATCGGGTGGTCAACAACAAAGGGTATCTATTGGTAGATCTCTTATAAATAAACCCGATATTATCTTAGCGGATGAACCAACCGGAAATCTAGATACAAAAAATACAAAAGAAGTTCTGAATTTATTAAAAGTAACGGCTAAAAAATATAATCAGACGGTGATTTTAATTACTCATGATCCTGCTATCGCATCAAACTCTGATCGAATTATAACCATTACAGATGGCATGATTATTTCAGATAAACAATTAGTGCAAAATCAAGAAAAATGTGGAGGGGAGGAGTATTGATTCATAGTTACAAACAGTTAAGTCAAAAATATCTCAGAAGTAATATAAAACGTACTTTGCTAACATTAACAGGTATTATTCTAGCGTTGGCGCTAATAACAACGATTGGACTTTTTTTTAATAGTGGATACACTTCGGGAATTGAAAATGCTAAAAAAGGTTCTATGGGTTCTGCAAATATTTCAGTTGAAAATTATAATCAAAAGCTTTTCAATATGATAAAAAGTAATCCTAATATATCTTCTTATGGCATCATAACTCCAGGAGAGGTAATCCAATTTGATGAGATAGCTGTCTCTTATATGTATGCAGATCATCAAGCATTGAAGCTGTTAAAGTCTAGTATTCCTGTAGAAGGTAAGCTACCTTCAAATGAAAACGAGGCTGTTTTAGAAAAATGGATGCTGCCTTACTTCGGGCCTAATCTTAAATTAGGCGGTATGTTTACTATTCATGAAAAAAAATATAAACTTGTTGGTTTGTTAAATAAGTCTAGTAGTAATCAGGAAAATAAACCCGGTCAATTATTGATATATAAAAATAAGTTTAAAGTTGGAGAAGGTAGCGTATTGATTGAATTGCATAAGTACGCAAACTTTGATGAAGTTGAAAATCAATTTAAATTATTGACGAATAAAGAAAATATAAGAGTGAATGACCAATTAAAGAAAGCCTTAAAGCCTAGTGTGGAGATAATGGCGGCAGCCGCTATTAGTATTGGGATTGTTGTGATTTCTACGATTGTTATTATTTACAATGCATTTCAAATTAGTATAGTAGAGCGAATGAAACAGTTTGGGCTATTGAGGAGTATTGGAGCTACAAAAAAACAAATCAGAAAAATTGTAATAAGAGAAGCAACATTTCTTTCTATTATTGCTATCTTTTTTGGGATTTTGTGCAGTATATTAGTAGTCTTTTTACTTAATCAAGTACTGATAAACGTACTTAAAAACTCTATGGGATATACAATTAAATTAGATTGGTTAATTATATGTGTAAGTTCTTTAATTACATTGATAACTGTTTATATTTCAAGTTATTTTCCTGCTTTTTTTGCAGGTAGAATTTCACCGTTATTGGCCGTAAGTAGCCGATTAGCTATAAAAAAAGAAAAAATAAAGAAAAAAAAGAGAACAAAATTAAAGAAACCACTATCTTTTCCGTTAAGTATGGCATTAAAAAATATCCAAAGGAATCCCAATAGATATACAGTTACAATTTTGTCTATTATTATAAGTAGTGTACTGTATATCACGTTTACGTTTCTCATAGATACTGCCATTCAGCGTAAACAACCGGAAATTCAAGCTCTAAAATCGGATATATCAGTTACGGTTAATTCAAATTTAGACAAGCCTAGCATAGATCGTATGAGTCAAAATATTTATAAAGTTAATAACGTAGAGAAGCTGTACAAGCAATATCAGGCAAATAATTTTTATACGAAAGTACCAAAAAATAAACAAATTAAAGAATTACAAGGAAATGAATCGCTGTATCAAAAAATAAAATATAATAATCAAACTGTAGAAATTATGAAAACACAAATAAAAGCATACGATGAGAATAGTTTAAAGAAACTAGCTGAAAATGTAACTAGTGGAAGAATTGATATTTCAAAATTAAATCATGAAAAAGAGGTTGTTTTAGTAAAACAAGCTGCATCAAATGATATGAATACAAGTAAAAAATATATAGGTTCTCTAAGCACTTTTCAGGTAGGGGATGAAATCCAAATAACAAGTCAGCAAGAAAGAAAATCTACAGAGGAAGTCTCCTACAATGAAGAAAAACTAGAAACTTTAAAAATAGCTGCAATTGTAGAATTGGACATTTTTAATATGAGCAGAGTGATGGATACCATAACTTTTATTACTAGTGAACAAATAGCTGAATATATTACACCATCTCCACAAAAATTAACAGGTTTTGAAATTGATTTAGAGAATCAATCTCGGGCTGATGCTACAATTTTAGATATACAAAAGAAACTGGGTGGAGATGCATCTATAGATGTACAAAATAATATTGTTCAAAGTAATTTCCATACAGACAATATACTTTATATAAAAATATTAGGGTACGGATTTATAGCTGTTATTACACTAATTGGTTGTGTAAATATTTTAAATACCATTACAGTCAGCATCATTATGAGAAGAAAAGAATTGGCTGCTTTAAAATCGATTGGTATGTCGCAGAAGGATTTGAAAAAGATGGTTATATATGAAGGACTTCTGTACGGTTTCTTTGGAAGCATACAAGGAATCTTTTTCGGCTGTATGCTGTCGTATATTCTTTATGTAGCACTGTCAAATACGGTGTCGTTTGAATGGATTATACCTTATCAATCTAGCTTTATCACATTTATAACTGCACTTTTGATTAGTTATGTATCGGTACTAATTCCGCTTCGGAAAATTAAAAAGGATAACGTTATAGATGTAATTAGAGAAGAATAGCAGTAGTTAAAACAATATGTGATTCTGCAGTTCAACTGAGATACGTATAAAACGGTTCGTAATCTGTATTATATGTTCAAATCGAGGAATTCTAAAACATAAAATACAAAAGTACCTTATATTATATAAGGTACTTTTGTATTTTTTAAAATGACATAAGATACGTTTACTTGAGTTTTTTAGGTAGTTAGGGTTTGATATACTAACTTAAAATAAAAATGTTGAGTAGTTCATTTTCATTATACATCAATATATCTGAATTAAAAATGCAATTTTGCATCGAAATATCTGCAGTACCAATTCCATAATAGTCTCAAGTCTATTAAAGTGGGAGCATTGTTGTTACTAGTTGGTGGAGTCATTTTCTTAAAACATAAAAATACATAAAAAGAGAAGTAAGGAAGAGTTACGTAAAGTTGTATATGATTACATGCAGTGAGAAACAAGAACCATTTGATCCGTTGTTAAGTCCTTTTTCAATAGTAGGTTATCCATTAAAATTCTCCCTTTAAATGTAAGATATAATTATTCCGAATATAAATATATCACAATATTAACTTTAATGTAATAACCCAGAAAAATATTATTGGTAATTCAAAAATTAATGGTTCAATGCAATTTAAAGAATATGGTCAATCATTTGTGTGAAATAGCTTGTGTATACCATTTGGGATACTATAATTAATTTTCAATTTCATTTCAAGAACAACGGAAACAAAAGAGAAATGGAAACGAAATCATGAAAGAAACTATATTAAAAGCACTACGATTTAAAAATAGAAAAGGCCTCATCAAATAAAGATGACATTGGTGGGTCAGTTTCAAGTTGTATAAAATTTAAAGCGCATTTGTAGAATCATGGAGAAATAAGAGATTGTTTGTTCGGTTCGCATAGCGAATCTGTTATTTAATTAAAACAAGAGATTAAGAAATATATAACATACATAATTATTATAGATGTCAATGGAATTATTG
>NZ_JBEUTW010000443.1:0-5967 GCF_040492675.1 Bacillus sp. AP50 | reverse complement strand
ATATTCAATATGTACAATTATATATTTTCATGCTATTTTTCCATGTATCAATGAAATCTTTCTATCCCTGGATATTTTTCTCCTAAACTTTTAACTTGAAAACCAATTCTTTTATAAAATTCTACCGCCCCATCGTCTGTCTCTGCTTCTATATAAGTCAATTGATATATCCTTACCACTTCTTTAATCATTTGCAGTGCAATTCCTTTTTGACGATAATCTGGAGCCACTGCTATATGACATACTCGTGCTTTAGTTGCTCCGATTACTTCAATACCTAGACAAGCTTTTTCTTCATATTTGTACAAAGTCCCTTTATTACTTTGATAAAATAATACTGCTTTCTTTAAGCTTATTTCATTTGGACCGACGGCATATTGTAGCACATTTAATATTGAATCTTTTTCAATTTGTTCAACACGCTGTAAATTCATATTTTCATCCCTTTCTATGAAAAAAAGACTAACTCTTAATAAAAAGAGCTAATCTCATTACGCCGTTATTTTTTCTTCTTTTTTTACAACGACAGCCACATAACTATGAAGTATCATTCCAATAATAACGAGACTCATACCAATCCAAGATAATGATGACGGAATTGGTGCAGATAACCAGATCAGCTCTCCTACTAGCGCAAATAAAACTTCACCAGACTGCGTCGCTTCCACTGTTGCTAATTTTTGCGGATCATCTTTCACAAGATCTGTTGCAAAGAAAAATAATACTGTCGCGATTAACCCAGAGCTAACTGCTACAATAAAACATTGAAAAACTTGGCTACTTGACGGTAATCCGCCTGTTGATACTTCGTAACCAGATAATAAAAACCAAAATGGTAAACTTGCTAATGTCATACCGAGTACTCGCTGAAATACATCTAATTCCCCTTTACAAACTTGCATCATTTTTCTATTTCCAAGAGGATACGCAAATGCTGCAATAAGTACAGGAACTACACATAAAACGGTTTCACGAATACCTAATGAAGAAGCATGTTCTGCTTGCATGAGAACAACACCGAATAAAATAATGCCCGACATAACTAATTCCTTCATCGGAAGTTTTTTATGTAGTGGATCCACCGCAAAAAATGGTGTTAACAAAATCCCTGCAACGATTGTAATTTGCCATGTTGATGCAACAAGCCAACCTGGTCCGAACGCTCCAGCAAAACTAAGCGGTGCATAAAAGAGACCAAATCCAACGATACTCCACACTAACCATTCTTTCGGATTGTTTTTCATATATTGAAAGAGTTGCTTTAAGTTCCCTCTATACATAACAATAAGTAATAGCATTGGAACCATAAAATAATACCGTAATGATGCACTCCAAATCCAGCTTCCACCTTCTAAGTCCATTGCCCGGTTTAAAACAAAGGTAAAGGCAAAGAAAAATGATGCCAGTATCCCTATAACAATTGCTTTCATTGTAAAACCCCTTGTATTTAATTTTTTATCTCTATGACATATATTTTAGTATACGCGATGAAAAATCTACATACAAACTTACATTTCACTTTGGGATGATGAAGGAATTGTAGTAGATTTACATGGGAATAAAGTGCATTGGTATGAAATCGAGGCCATTACATATCAAAATTTTCAAGGGTCAAAATCTACTTTAATCTCGACCCGCTATAAAAGATGGCTACCAACTATTGCACATTCAATTTACTGGTTTTCTATTGAGAAACCAAAAGATTATCATAAAAATTTAATGATAGCTTGGGAAGAAAAGCGAACGAATAAAAACAAACGCCTCCTTTAATTATTATTTAGGGGCGTTCGTTCATTCAAAAATTAAAGAATATGTAGTTTATATTCTCTGTATAATTTCCTCAAACGACTGATATGAGCTTGATGATACCGATTATGATCTGCTATATGCCATATTCCCCATCTTATTGTCGCAGTTTCGCCTTTTTCATACAAAACTTCCCGCATTAAATCAGTTTCTGTTAGTGTCATACATTCTTCATAAAACAATTTTTGCACTGCTTCATAATCTTGCATTAACTCTTGCAATGTGTTTTTTCTTAAACTTGGTAATTCTCCTACTTCATTTAACATAGGACCATATTTATTTTCAAATGCTGGCGGAACATCTTCTCCCTTGAAACGATACACCCAATGTAAATCAACAACTGCTAAATGCTGAAGTAACTGCCCAATACTATTTTCATTATTTTCAGACCCTTTATAGGATAGTTCGTTCTCTTCAGTACCTTCGACTAACCTTTGCAATCTATTAAACGTATCAGCAACCGTCGCATACAAAATCGCTACTTGAGGGTCCATATTTCTTTCTAAATAGAGATCTTTCATACAAAACTTCCTCTCTTAAAAGAACAACACCATATGTTCATCATCACTATACACACCATTCATTTTTATAGCCCTTTTTTCAATTCCGTATGTTTTAAATCCCATTGATTCATATAATCGTTTGGCTGGTTCGTTCGTTGAAACAACCCCTAAATTCAATTGCTCTAGCTTCATCTCTTTTGCCCTTTCAATTGCTTTACGTATTAAATCACGTGCAAGACCACTTCTTCGATTTTCAGTATCTACATACATTGCAACGATATGTCCTTTATGCTTATATGCGTCTTTTTCTTCTGTTAATAAAGTAACAACCCCAACTAAACGATTTTCATTATTAAAAGCACCAAATGTAAAACTACTATTGGATGAAAGATTACTAGCAACTCGTTCAAGAGGATTTTCTTGACGTACTGCTTCTTCATAAGTCGTTATAAATGCTTCGGGATTTACTTGTAATGCTTGTAAACGTAACTCCCAATATTGTTTTGCATCCGCTTTTGTAAGTAATCGAATCATTTTATCTTCCCCTTTTTAATTTACATAATATTTTTATAGGCTACTTTTTTGATTCATACTCTTCTTTTAATATACTGTAACGATTGCGATGAATGAACTTCCCCTGTCTCAATCGATCATTTCTCATTAACCCTTCGCATACAAATCCGGCACTTTCATAACTCTTTTTAGCTTTTGTATTATCTTCATCTACACGTAACCAAATTTTCTCCAATTCAAACTGAGAAAAACCTATTTGTAACATGCTGTTTAGAGCTGCCATTCCAAATCCTTTACCCCAATAGTCTTTATTTCCAATCGCAATTCCTAGTTCAGCATTTTTATTTGTTTTATCAAAATTTTTAAGGTCTACCCATCCAATATGTATACCTGCCTCAGTAACGATTGCCCTTTGTTCATAACCATTTTTTCGGCTTATACAAGCTTCAATCCAGTTTCTCGTATCTCCACGAGTGAACGGAGGATATTGATCTGGTACGACTAAATGCTTTGTTACATCTCTATCTAATGACCATTGATAGCGATCTTCTACATCATCTAGTGTCAATTCTCTTAATTGAACATATGGTACATTCATTTTTCTCTCCCCTTTTTATTTACCAATAGAAAATCCTTCGAACACTCTTCCACCATACTGTTCTAACGTCTTTTCTATAAAATGAATTAATTCATTTTTCTCTCCCGTTTTATAAAAATGATCAAAAGCGGCTACAAATTTGTTTGCATATTGCTCATCATATCTTCTTAGCACTCTAATAAACCATTTTGAACTCCCAAGCCACTTACCATTTACTCTTAATACATATTCATGTACTAAATCCGCTAATAAATTAGCGATAAACAATTCTTCTTCTCTTTTTGTTGCACCAATAAAGTCATCTAAAGTATCCGTAATAAAATATCGCTTCTGCTTAATCGTTTCTTCGGTCCATTTAGCTGGTCCTTTATGTAGTAAATCATTCGCTTCTTTTTTTAATTTCTCAACAATTTCCTTTTCCCCTTTTAATGCAATCCCTTCCGAAACTAATTGTGGTAACGACGGTCTCCCTCGATCACAATCCATTTTGAAAAAGGTTTTATATGTTTCAAAATTATGAACAAACACCTCAACAGGCCATCCATTACTATAGAAAGATTCCCTATAGCAAGAAGTTAAACTTTGGTCAACTATTACAATATCAAGGTCAGATGTTTTCGTCGCTTCTCCTCGTGCAACGCTTCCGCCGAGTAAAGCTACATCACAATTAGAAAATTGTAATGTAATTATGTTTTGTGCTGCGTCAATTGCTTTCATAACCGATCCTCTTTTCTTATTTCACTTTCTTTTTTTCAGCTCTTTCTCTCGCTTTTTTTATATAGCTTTCTGCATCTGGTGTTTTACATGATGTTGCACCGTGATCAACCTCTACTTTTCCAATTTCACGTGCAATTTCAATCGCTTGTCGCTCTAAGTCTTCATTACGAATTCCTATTGCGATTAAAGCACTATTCATCGCTTCTTTTTTTCTATTTTTTTCATTATGTATATTTTCTTTAATCTCTTCTAAGTACGGAGAGAAGAAATCATCATGTAACGTTTTATTTTTAATCGCTATATTTGCTAATAAAGACCAGCCAGCTCTTCCAATCCATTCATCATTAGACTTTGTCCACTCTTCCATTCTTTCTATTGCAATTGGCGAAGTACATATAGATGTCATAAGAACATCCATCAAACAGTAATAATCAACATCCTGAATCCAACTATTAAGCTGTTCTGTCGTTATTTTTTTCGGGTCTAAAATATAAGTTGCTAATGTCATTGCGTCCATATTTTTCGTTCCCCACAATCCAACTGCTAAATCGTGATCTTTTTTTATCTTCTTTTTTAACAATTTTAAATTCGCAAAACTAACTCCAAATAACGGCTCTTTCGCTCCGTGGTTTTTATACGTTTTTCGATTTTGTTCTGTTCCATATTCCTCTAGTTGCCGCATTACTTCCTCAAGTAACATATACCCACCTCTTTATCTTTTATGTTGACTGTATATATGTATGTACGATATATTCTACATTACTTTTTGGTTTTCCTATATTTATTTTTAAAATACGGTATGTGAAATTTTTAAACATTGCACAGCTACACCATCAAAAAACTATACATGTTAAACATACAGTTTTTTGATGGTATCAATTTTCCGTAGAATAAGATATAAACTACGAAAGAACTTTTAATGAGATGTGTATTTCCAACATGTTTAGAAAACTCTTTAAAATGGTTTACTATCATACTTTTATACCTCCTTCATAAATTATGTTTACTACATTTATTCTTAGCCAAAATACTTTCTACATTTTAATAACTCTCTCAATAAGATTTTCTTATATAAAAATCCCTACAAACGCTGTAGGGATTTATGTCTAAATCATTTTGCTACACTCTATTTCATATGAAAATAGTTTCCTTATTCAGATGCATTCATAAGCACAATTCTCCAACCATCTGGATCCTCTATTGTGGTTCCTTTCTCTATCCAATACGGGTTTTCTGGTTCCACCTCATGATAGCCCATATTACTTAATCGATTCACTACCTTTTCAATTTCATCTTTATTAGGCATATAAAAAACTAGTAAATTATCTTTTGTCGGTGCCGGACATGGACTTCCATTAACATGTGTAGTAAACTCCAAATGATACTCTTCATCTGGTAATCCAAACATAACCCCGTCATATCCTTCGTGATTGTGAAATTCCCCTATACGTTTTAGTCCTAATCCTGTTTCATAAAAACTGATCACTTCTTCAAATTTATCTGTTGGTCTTGCAATTCTAAATTGAACCCAATTCTTCATGCAATTCTCCTCCTTTTCATTTTTCAAAGCTTTATAGTAATTAGTATAGGTTACATATATTCCCTTTAACATCCCTCATTAGTGTGAGCTTCCTAAGTTGAAAGACCTATTAGTTAATAAACAATAGGACTTTAGTATAAATTGCTATTTTGCATTGTTTCTAATGTTATCCATGACTGCCCAATTGGATTAACATATGGCCTTTCCTCATTACAAATTTTACAGTGAGAAGGTGCTTCTTCATTTTCGGGATACTGTACTCCACATGTAGTGCAAATATAATTATTCAT
>NZ_JBEUTW010000442.1:0-4716 GCF_040492675.1 Bacillus sp. AP50 | reverse complement strand
AAATTAAACGAAGTTTTTATTCTTTTTTTAAAACATAATGTTACAAAATAGACTTATTGTATTTATTTTATTTTTATATGAGATTAAAAATAATAATAAACGTACCAATGTATGAGAGGTATTAGTATATTTATTAGTAATTTGTTCGTTTATCTCTATATTGCTATTATATTAGCGATAACAATAATATATTGGGGGGACAAGAATGAATTTGAAATTTACATCTAAATTGGAAAGATTAAGAAAAAGTAAAAAAGGAATTGGTGCTTGTGTTTTAGCTGCAGGGGTAACGGCTATTACTATGATTCCTCAAAGTGCTTATGCACATGGATTTGTTGAAAAGCCAAGTAGCCGTGCTGCTTTATGTAGTCAGAATTATGGAGCATTGAATTTAAATTGTGGAAATATAATGTACGAACCTCAAAGCCTAGAAGCACCTAAAGGATTCCCAGATGGGGGACCGATTGATGGAAAAATCGCTTCGGCAGGAGGACTGTTTGGAGGAATTCTTGACCAACAAACATCAAATCGCTGGTTCAAAAACACGATTAAGGGTGGAGCAAATACCTTTACATGGAAATATACAGCTGCACATCCTACAAGTAAATGGCATTATTACATTACAAAAAAGGGATGGGATCCTAATAAACCATTAACACGTGCTGAATTAGAACCAATTGGAACTGTGAAACATGATGGTTCTGCCGCATCAAATAATTTAACACATACAATTAATGTACCAACTGATCGCAATGGTTATCATGTTATTTTAGCTGTATGGGATGTAGCAGATACGTCAAATGCGTTTTATAATGTAATTGATGTAAATCTAGTAAATAATGAAGCTCCCGATACAGTAGCTCCAAGTCAACCAACTGAATTAAATGCCTCTAAAGTTTCTGCCAATAGTGTTGAAATAACATGGAAGGCCTCTACTGATAATATAGGTGTAAAAGAATATCAAGTGTTACGTAATGGCGAAGTAATTGATACGGTACCAGGTACAACTTTTATTGATAAAAAACTAAAAGCAGATACGGAATATACCTATACAATAAAGGCATTAGACTCTGCTGGAAACATATCAAAAGAAAGTGAAAAACTAAAGGTTAAGACAACACATGCAATCCCAGATATAGAGGCTCCAACTCAACCAAAAGGATTACATAGTATGGGTACAACAGCGACAACTGTTGATTTGATGTGGAGTCCGTCTGAAGATAATGTAGGTGTTGACCATTATATTGTATATAGAGAAAGCGCTGGGGTTATGAATAAAATTGGGACAGCGGCTAATACATCCTTTATGGATAAAGATTTGAAGGCTAATACATCGTATAAATATGTAGTGACGGCGGTTGATTTAGCTGGAAATGAATCTAGTAGAAGTGATGTTTTGACTGTAACAACAAAGTCAGAGGATTCCACATATGAAAAATGGGATGCAAAAAAAGCATATACTAAAGGCGATAGAGTAGTACATGAGGGAAAAGTGTATGAAGCAGTTCAAGATCATCAAGGAAATGGCGACTCAAATTGGATTTTTGCCTTATCGCTTTGGAAGCCAGTTTTGAATAAGTGACAGGTGGGAAAAGGTAGTTAACATTTTTGGGTTTTCTTTTAAAAATTAAGGGCTGTTCCAAATATGAATTATCTTATGATTTAAATGTTGAACTACTCACTACTTAACGTCCTAACGGACTGTTTGAAGTGGGAGATTCCTGCGAACACCGATGTATCCATCAGTTATCTTAGCAGGCTCTACCCGTAGTCCCTACGGTGAGAACATAAGTATCTTGTACGCTGACTCACCACACTCCCTACTTTAGCTTGGTTTTCGCGACTTTGAGAAGCGTGGGGCGATAGAACGTTGAAGATTTTACGGTTGCAACGTTTTTCTGCAACCAACCTCATATCTTCAGTTTTCGAAGAGCAATCTGTACAAGTAAATGATAGCAAATATGTTGGCTTATGCCAACCGACATTCATCTCCCACCTAAAATTGGTGTTTCACACCTACACATTTTTGAGGAAGGAGTCTTCTGCCGGAAAACGATAAATCAATAAGATTTAAACCCCATCCTAATGTTTACGAAATGAAATTAAAAAAGAATCCCAATGGAATTTCATTGGGATTCTTTTTTTTCTAATTTGTAATAGCGTATATTTTCACTGTGAATTTGTTAGTGGCACCCATTGGACTTGCAATATAATATTTAGTATTTGTGTAAGCTTCAGTCCTAGATCCATGTGAAATGTTTTTCCAACGAGTAGAATCTATTCCTAGGGAAACATCAATCATTACATTGAAAGAGATAGTAGAAGAATAATCTTTATCTGAAGGCTCAATAACCCATTTTAATTCTTTGGTACCTACAGGTAAAATATCAATTTTAAAGTTTTGACTGGATCGATTTTGTTGCCCGGATAAAGGACTAGATTCAGATGAAATTTGCGAAATTAATATTTCTTTTTCATTAGAATGTATACCATTTAATTTAATGATACTATCAATTAAACCTGGACCAGGAAAATCAGCTGCGATGATACCAGAATGTTTAATTATGCCTTGTTGTAAGAGTTTGGTCCCAAGTGTATTCATTCCCCCATAGTATACTTGTCCGTTTCTATCGCGAGGGAAATCACTCCATGCATTTGTGGAATTCGTTTGAATCAATTTAGGACTACTATCAGTATTTCTGCTCTCTTTTCCGCTTGCAATAAACCAAGGATATACATTATTTAAAAATGCCGCTACGCCCCCCGTACCACTAAAATGGTTGAGATGAATTTTTCCATTATTAAAATTAGTATTTGCATTTTGTAGATGGGTTTTTATCGCAATCCATTTTGCATATATTTCGTCTGGTCCGCTTCCAATTTCAAATTTATCTTGTATATTCAAACCTTCGTAATCAATACCGTACAATTGAGTAGATGTAAAGTTTTGTAAGATTACAATTTTCCCGCGGGTATCTCCTAAAGTAGGGTTATTTCTATCTGAGGTTGGTACGGAATTAGGATTCCAAAAATATGAAGCATTAACGTTTTTATATTTTAAAAATATCTCCTCAAATGATAGAGAGCCGCTTTCAGGAGTAGTTTCTTCTTTTAGGCGCATTAATATTGTTTCTGTTGGATGCTCTTTTAAAAATTGAATTGTCTCTTTTAATACATCTTCAAACACAGCTTTTTGATTTACAATGCCATGATACATTGCAAAAGAATCTTTTACACGTTTAACACGCATATCTACATATCGGATTCCAGAATTTAATTGTTGGGATAGACTCATAGTTTGATTTCTTGTCAAATTTTCATCAAGAAAGCTTGCTCCATGTAAAGCCATTGTACCGTGAGTCCCTGGAATAGATATTTCACTTAATTTTGTTGAATCTTCTATTTTGGACATCCACGATGGATTTTGATATCCTATATTGGATTCATAGGAGTAACCTGGATGACTATCAGCTAAAAGAGTAGATGGTGTACTTAAACTTGCTAGTGTAATACAAGTGAGGATGCTAATTTTAATGAAATTTCTCATTTTTATTTTCTTCATTTTATCTCTCCTGATCTTTAAACAATTGCTAGATGATGTTTTTACTATATTTATTGTTTTTCATTCTTGAGGTAATAAATTTTTGGATTTGAAAATAATTAAAAACAGGGGGAGTAAGTTATTTGAGACTTTAATAATTTGTTTTTATGAATTGTACTTAATAGCCAAACGTATTCTTGAAAAATCGAAATATAGCCTCCAAAAACCAACCGTTGCTCGTATTGTATACAAACAAAACAGAAGCCTTAAAAAAGACTTCTATTTTGTGACATATAATGAATGATAAGGTGGTAAACAAATCAAGATAATGTGAATGAGTAGTAAAAGTTTATTAATAGCTGTTTTAGAATCTCTTATAACAAGGCTGATTACAAAAAGTGAATCCCTACAATGCTAATAAAAATTGAAAAATTCTACTCATTAAAACTTAGACTAACTACAGTTGCGATTGATTGGGCTGCATGTTCCCAGCTTCCATCTATAACTTTACCAATCTGCTGACCAAGTGTATTTAAATCATTTGGATTAACTGGAATTCCATTATAAGCAGCAAGAATTGATAAAAGTGGAGCAGCAAATGGTGTCCAACCACCTCTATCAATACTAAATACAGGCTTATCTACTACTTTTCCATCTTGCACAGTAAACTCATAATAAAATTGATCATCTGGACGGAAACTTAAATGATGAGAAATTTGTCCCTTAACATATTTTTTTCCTGCACCTAGATTTACTACTTCTATTTCCTTTACGTTAAATTCATGTTCAAATACTTTTATTTTTTTGACTTCTGGACCATTTAAGGCAGCATTAACAGCTGTTTCTAAATTATTTTGTGCTAATGGTTGAATACTCATTTGTGCCTTGTTTTGTTGGATAGGAGCCTCTTTTTTTGCAGCAAACACTGATGTGGTAGGTAGTGCACCTGTAGCTAATGTTGCTGCAAGTGCTGTTGTCATCATGATTTTCCTTTTCATCTTCATAGTTTTTCTTCCTCTCTAAAAGTTTTGATATATAATCTTTTAAAGACTGACATTGTGTAATATTTTATTTCATAATGAACAAAAAACTAGTTTAAGAATGATGTGGAATTATGTCAGAGCATTAAAATTAATTATATATGTACTTAAGATGATATATATCCTGTCTCTTAT
>NZ_JBEUTW010000441.1:0-7562 GCF_040492675.1 Bacillus sp. AP50 | reverse complement strand
AAGCAATATTATTTAACGTAAAACAAAATGTATATTTACACAGTTCT
The DNA here is from genome assembly GCF_040492675.1 of Bacillus sp. AP50. Classification (NCBI taxonomy): domain Bacteria; kingdom Bacillati; phylum Bacillota; class Bacilli; order Caryophanales; family Bacillaceae; genus Bacillus; species Bacillus sp. AP50. The sequence goes on along the minus strand of NZ_JBEUTW010000441.1, from coordinate 7,515 downwards.
ATGGAAATATACACAATTCGACAAAAAATGTCGAAAAAAATACTGATATAAATAATGATATCAGACCTTTATATGTGAGATAGTTTTCATGTATATCTAGTAAAAAAGAATGGTTATAAAGGTAAGTTTTACGATACATACTAACCAATGTAGTGTATCCCTTTGTGAAGGCTTATTTTTGCCTTAAAGTTATGTGGAAATAAAAATCTAGATAGGGTTGGTTTTGGTCAGAATGAAGACAATATGTACTTTGAAAATAGTCATTTATTTTGTCTAAAGAGAGTTGTGCGATTAGTGGACCGAAGTTGAAAGGTGATAGTTTCTTACATTGTTAGAGAAATATAAGGATTACAGAATATTCGACTAACACGTTACTACGGTCATTTTTGAGCCTGTTTAAACAATAGGAAAGAAGGTGTTTTACTCCTTAGTTACAATATCTTTTTAGTAAAGATAAGCTTAAGTAACCTCCGCTAAAGATTATATACTTAAATGATAAAGAGTTCAACACTAGTTCACATATTTTCCCAAAAATAAAAAACGGCTGTTTTATGTGGAATAAATCTACAAAACAGCCGTTTTTGGTATTAGATTTCTGTTAAGATTATTGGTTCACCGCGTGTTACGACAACGGTATGTTCACATTGTGCAACAAGACTTTTATCTGGTGTAACGAATGTCCAACCATCGTCACCACGTTCAATAATATGATCAGCTTTCATAGAGATGAACGGTTCTACAGCGATAACAAGACCGTCTTTTAGAAGCGCATTATCCATTGGGTCATAGTAACTTAAAATGTGATTTGGTGCTTCATGTAAGCTAAGACCAATGCCGTGACCAGTTAAGTTTTGGATAACATTGTATCCACTTTTATGTGCGAAGTTTGAAACAGCACGACCAATTTGATTTTGTTTTGAGCCAGCTCTAACCTTTTTCATTGCTGCCCAAAATGCATCAACCGCTGCTTGGCAAAGTTTTTCTTTTGCCTCGTCTTCTCCAAGAACAAATGAAATGCCTGTATCTGCATAATAGCCATCAAGTGCAGCGGATACATCGACGTTTACTAAGTCGCCTTCTTTTAATACACGATCTCCTGGAATACCATGAGCAACTTCTTCATTTACACTAATGCAAGTTACACCTGGAAAATCATATTCTTTTTCAGGTGCAGAAATAGCACCATGCTCATCTAATACTTTTTTACCGATCAAATCAAGCTCTTTCGTTGTCATACCTGGCTTCGCTTGTTTTTTCATTTCTTCACGTGCAAGCGCAACGATGCGGCCGATTTTTCGTAAGCCTTCTAAATCTTGTTCATTACGAATAATCATGAAAACCACTGTCCTTCCTCGAATATATATCTTATCCGATTGTATCATGTTTATTTTCGTCCTGCTACTCGCTTGCGGTATGCAGGTTGATTCCTCTCATAAAGAATACATGACAATTGTCATATCGATGTCATGACGCATCATACTGTTTCCTAAGTTTTCCAAGGAATACAATGTAAATATAAGAAACAGCGGGGGTGGAGAGATGGAAAAGATTATTGAAGTAAATGATGTTTCTAAAACATTTAAACATAAAAACGCAGTAAATAATGTTTCATTTCATGTAAATAAAGGGGAAATAGTAGCGTTGCTTGGTCCAAATGGTGCGGGGAAAACAACGACGATGTCGATGATGCTTGGATTAAAGGAACCAACGGAAGGTAAGGTCTCTATATTTGGAAAGAGTCCAAAGCATAGAGATGTTCGTAATAGCCTCGGTGCGATGCTGCAAGAAGTAAGTGTCATTGATAGTATTACGGTGGAAGAGGCAATTGAGTTATTCCGTAGTTATTATACGAATCCTATAGAGAAAGAAACGTTACTGCAGTTATCAAATTTAGAATCAGAGCGAAAGCAAAGATGTGAGAAATTATCAGGTGGGCAAAAAAGAAGGTTAAACTTTGCGCTTGCACTTGCGGGAAATCCGGATTTGTTATTTTTAGATGAGCCGACAGTCGGAATGGATATTACGTCTCGAAGAACGTTTTGGGAAACGATTCGAAAGTTAGCAAGTGAAGGGAAAACGATTATTTTAACGACGCATTATTTAGAAGAAGCAGATGCTTTAGCAAATCGTATCTTATTATTTGCGAACGGAAAGATTATCTCAGATGGTACACCAGACGAAATGAAAGCAACGATTTCGAGAAAAACAATCACATTTTACTCAAAGGAAAGCATTCCTACAAAATTACTAAAGGAATTACCAAATGTAATAGAAGTAAAGTCAAACGAAGGCCGCTTCATTTTAACAACGGAGGATACGGATGCAACTTTAAAAGCCATTTATCAAAGGAGTTTACCTGTAACAGATGTTTCAGTTGAACGTGGAAGTCTTGATGAGGCATTTGAACAATTCGTTGCAAATCAGAAGGAGGAAATCGCATGAGAGCGTTATGGATGCAGTGCAAAATAGAAATTTCACGTACATTCCGCAATAAATTATTTATCTTTTTCTCATTATTAATGCCTGTTATGTTTTACTACATTTTCACAAATGTTGTTCAAGTACCGCAAAACGGAGATGCGTGGAAAGCACATTATTTAATTTCGATGGCAACTTTCAGTATTGTAGGGACTGCACTCTTTAGTTTCGGTGTAAGGCTTTCTCAGGAAAGAGGGCAAGGATGGACACATCTTCTAAAAATTACACCGCTTCCAGAGGGAGCATATTTAACAGCAAAAATTATCGCTCAAACAGTAGTAAATGCTTTTTCAATATTAGTTATCTTTATTGCAGGGATACTAATTAATCATGTTGAGTTAACGGTAGGGCAATGGATTGGTGCGGGGTTATGGTTATTGTTAGGGGTAACACCATTTTTAGCGTTAGGAACAGTAATAGGTTCCATTAAGAAGGCGGACGCAGCTGCTGGCTTAGCTAATATTTTAAATATGAGTTTAGCTATAGTTGGCGGGTTATGGATGCCGATTGAAGTATTCCCAAAAATATTAAGAACGATTGGTGAATGGACACCAACATACCATTTCGGAAGTGGTGCGTGGGATATTGTAGCTGGAAAATCAATTGGATGGGAAAATATCGCGGTATTAGGAGGTTATTTCCTTATATTTGTTGTAGTATCAATATATATAAGAAAAAGACAGGAAGCGGTATAAATGATAGAGAAGAAGAGGATTGAGATTTTTCCGAAACATATGGGATTCTTTCCGTACATGTGGTTTGTTTATCTATTATTTCCAATTTATCACTTAGCACAAGCATCAGGATGGAAGCTTGTGCTAGGGAGCGGTATGTTGATACTTTTTATTATCACATACCGTCAGCTTTATTTTGTTCAGAAGACGTTTATTTTATGGGCATGCATTCAAATGATACTCATTTTTTTATTTGCTTTATTTTATAATCCTTTTATGATATTTTTTGGCTTTTTCACAGCAAGTGCGATGGGATTTGCGCCGAATAAGAAAGTATTTCAAGTGCTGTTATGCTCGTTAGTTATAATGCTTGGAGCATTTGTATTTGTAAATATGAATCAACTAACACCAACAAGTTTAGTAAATATCGTCCCGATGTTTATTTTAATGCTTCTTACGCCATTTGGTATGCGTAATTTTAATCAGAAAAAGATGTTAAGAAATCAATTAGATGAGGCGAACGAGCAAATTAAAGACTTAGTAAAACGGGAAGAACGGCAGCGGATTGCAAGAGATCTTCATGACACATTAGGACATACGCTATCTCTTATTACTTTGAAAAGCCAGCTTGTAGAGAAGTTAATTGTGAAAAATCCGGAGCGTGCAAGTGCGGAAGCAAAGGAAATTACACAAACGTCTCGTACAGCCTTAAAACAGCTGAGAGAATTAATTTCTGATATGCGTATGATTACGGTAGAAGAAGAGCTAGAGCAAATAAAAGCAATCTTACAAGCAGCTAATATTGAATTAGAAGTGAGGCAAGAAGCAAGATCGAGCTCGTTATCACCAATTGAACAAAATATTGTCGGGATGTGTTTACGTGAGGCCGTTACAAATGTTGTAAAACATAGTAAGGCGACGCGGTGCGCAGTTTCTGTATTAGAATCACAAGGTGAACTAATTTTGAAAGTAGAAGATAACGGAATTGGTTTAACAGATCAAAATCATGATGGAAATGGTATTCGCGGCATGAAAGAACGAATTGCTCTTATTGATGGATTTGTTGAACTAGGTACAATCAATCCAGGGACGTTGTTAACAGTAAAAGTTCCAGTTGTTATTAGAACAGGAAAAGATGAGGTGAGGGCATGATCCGAATTATTATTGCAGAAGATCAGCGGATGCTTCGTGGTGCGTTAGGGGCTCTGCTTGATCTAGAAGATGATATCGAAGTAATTGGACAAGCGGCAAACGGGGAAGAGGCGCTAAAATTAATTGAATCGTTAAAACCGGATATAAGTATTATGGATATTGAAATGCCGATTCAAAGTGGATTAGATGTTGCTGAAGCGTTAAAGAAAGAAAAATCATCATGCAAAGTAATGATTTTAACAACATTTGCACGGCCGGGATATTTTGAAAGAGCAATGAAAGCTGGTGTGCACGGCTATTTATTAAAGGATAGCCCAAGTGAAGATTTAGCGGCAGCAATTCGTAATGTAATAAAGGGGAAACGAGAGGTCTCCCAAGATTTAATGTTTGGCTTATGGCAGGAGCAAAATCCGTTGTCAGATCGCGAAAAGGAAGTAATGTTGCTTGCGAAAGAAGGAAAGACGGCAAACGAAATTGCGAAGGCACTTTATCTTTCGCCGGGTACAGTACGTAATTATATTTCTGAAGTATTAGCGAAGCTTGATGCGAAAAATAGAATTGAAGCAATTACAATTGCGGAAGAAAAGGGTTGGATATAAAAAGAAGGTTACCTATGAGAGGTAACCTTCTTTTTATAATTATTGTACTTCTATTACTTGATTTACTTTTTGTAACGGTTTGTAACCGTGTGCTTCAAATGCCTTTGCAAATTCATTTGATACGGCAGTGCTATATAAATCTTTTGCAGCTTGTACGATGTGAGATTGAAGTGATTCAAAGTCTTCAGCGGAAGTTGCATAATTTTGCAATGCACGCATAACAACTTTACTTACTTTTTCATTGCCTTGTTTTTGGACAGCAACACCGTTATATGTTTTACCTTCAGCTAATTGATATAATACGTGACTGATAATACCAGAATTCACGTGTGATTCTTGATTATTACCATCGTTATAGAAATCTTGTAAATTTGTATATAATTTATGACCGCCGTCACCAATTTCCCTTGGGATATCACGAATTGTTAGGCCACCTAATGTATCGCCCATAATCCAGTTTCCTTTATCTTTCTTTACGTAATATTCGATTTGTGTACCCCAGAAATCCGCTAATCCCTCGTTTAGTGCAGATGTTTCAGCGCTTGGATATCTCACGACTTTATTTTTCGTCGTGCCACTAAATACAGCATGTCCAAATTCATGAGCTGTTACATCAAGAGCGGATGTTAGTTTTCCGTCTAAACCATCACCAAATACCATTTGGTTCCAAGCGGGATGCCAAAATGCATTTACATAGTCTTCTTTTACACCATCACTAACTTCAGTAGAATCAAAACCGTGTACACTAGCGACAACTTTTGAATCTTTATTGTCGTAACTTTTTAGATTATGTTCTTTCTTAAAGTAATCGTAAATATCACTCATGTTCTTCATAGCGCCCGCGGCTTCTTTATCTGCAAAATTAGGAGTACTACTTGAAATTAGTGTCCCTGGATAACCAGCTTGACTATATCCCCCGAGGGAATCGGCGTAGTTTGCATTATAAATATAAATACCATTTCCGCGTGATAAATCCGCTAAATAAAATTTTCCATCAGTTCCTTTGGCAATATTGAAAGAGATGTTTTCTTGAAGTGCATTTTTCCCAGTTCCTTGCTCACTTGCGGGGGATAATCTAGGTGATGTTACTTGATTTATAGTCTTATTCTCTTTGTTTTTAATGAATTTTTCTTGGAAAAGTACTTCGCCAGTTTTTAAATCAACTATAGCATTGCCGTTTATAATTTGTTCATTGTTTTCATAAGTAAATGTAATAACAGTTGCGAATGTATAATAGCCATCTTTTTTCTTATAAACAACGGTTTCGCTAGAGAATTCTGTCTCAACTGCATCACTTGGAATTTGAACTATATCGCGTAATTTAGATTTTACTTCATTTTTCGACAAAAAATTTGTTATAGTAAGATTAGGTTGTTGATTTAAATTTTGAACAACTTTACCACTAACAGTTGTGATTACTCCATTTTTATCTACTTTTACAATGAGATCTTGGCCATATACTTTATAGTTTTTATATGTTTGTGCAAGGCGAACTTCGGTTTGATTTTCTTTGGTTTCTTTATTTGTAGGTTGGAAATCTACATTTTTTTCAGTAGTGACTTGTTCTTGTTGAGCTTTCGCCCCATTTACCTCACCTTTTAAATACTTTTTAGCAATATTTTCTTTCGTATCATTTTGAGGTTGTGTTAATTTCCCGATTGTTAAACCAGGCTGAGCAATTTCAACTTTGACTGCACTTTTGTCTAATTCTTGAGCATGAATAGCTTCTGTTGATAAAGGGCAAAGAAGACCGAATGTAATGAAAGCACTAGCAAGTTTTCTATAATTCATCTATAACACTCCTAATCTATTATTGTATGTGAGATGAATTGTATGAAAAAATTGCCGAATTTTATATATATTATGCATTATTTCATATCAAAAATTGTCGAATTCACATTATTGTAGTGGTATGACAACTCAAAAAATTAGATTGTTCTAATGGGATGGTGAGTAAGTATGCACGCAGAAAAATTAGGAAGTGAAATTAAGAAAATTAGGGTGATGAGAGGATTAACACAGAAACAGTTATCCGATAATATATGTCATCAATCGGAAGTGAGCAGGATTGAATCGGGTGCGGTATACCCAAGTATGGATATATTGCAAGGTATCGCAGCAAAATTACAAGTTCCCATTATTCATTTTTATGAGGTACTCATTTATTCTGATATTGAAAGAAAAAAACAGTTTAAAGATCAAATCATTATGCTTTGTAAGCAAAAAAGATATAAAGAAATTTATAATAAAGTATGGAATGAGCTGAAAAAGGAAGAATATCATCCTGAATTTCAGCAGTTTCTTCAATGGCAATATCATGTAGCAGCTTACATATTAAAGAAAATCGATTACGAATATTGTATTTTAGAATTGAAAAAATTGTTAAATCAACAGTTAGCTGGAATAGACGTATACCAAAATCTTTATATAGAAAATGCGATTGCAAATATTTATGCTGAAAATAGCTATTTTAAGAAGAGTATTGAGTTATTTGAAGATATATTAAAACAATTAGATGTATTGCATGATAATGAAGAATTTGAAGTGAAGGTAAGATATAATCATGCAAAAGCATTATATTTAGATAATCAATATGAAGAGTCACTTTATCA
>NZ_JBEUTW010000440.1:0-2063 GCF_040492675.1 Bacillus sp. AP50 | reverse complement strand
GGTCAAAATCCGCGGGCACCGCATTGAATTAGGAGAAATTGAAGCCAGACTTCTTGCTGTTCCATACATTAATGAAGCGTGTGTAATTGCGAGGAACGACAATCAGGGGCAGTCGTATCTATGCGCTTATATGGTTACTAATGAAGTACGGAGTCAAAATTCTATACGCACTTACTTAAAGGGAATGCTGCCAGAATATATGATTCCTGCTTATTATGTCTTTCTAGACCGATTTCCCCTTACTTTTAATGGGAAAATTGATAAGGCTGGACTACCAGAACCACAAAAAGAGAGAGTTGGCAAGTATGAGGAACCAATTAATGATACCGAAAGAGAGCTTGCTGAAATTTGGAGTAAAGTACTGGACATAAAACAGCTGGGGAGAAGGGACCATTTCTTTGAGCTTGGTGGCCATTCATTAAAAGCTACACAGTTGGCTGCGGCCATTCACAAAAAGTTTGAAACCCGTATCCCAATTCAGAAGATTTTTGAAAACCCAATACTAATGGATATGGCCCAATCTATTAGGGATTCAGATAAAGAGAATTTCCATGTTATTAAACGGGCTCCAAAGAGGGAATACTACCCGGTTTCTGCTGCTCAGCGCCGAATGTATGTAGTCCAACAAATTGAGGGGGGCACACAATCTACTCATTATAATATGCCTTTAATTTTAGAGCTGGAAGGAACATTAGATATAGATCGACTTCACCAATCACTATCCAGCTTGGTTGACCGTCATGAACCTCTACGAACCACTTTTCACCTTAAGAATGATCGGTTAATTCAGCGTATTGAGTCCCATTGCAATTTTGAGTTTGAACTAAAAGAAATAACAGAAGAGAGATTGCCACAAATTATTGATGAGTTTATTCGACCGTTTGACTTAGAAACAGGCCTTCCTTTTCGGGCACTTTTGGTGAAAGTGGAATCGACTCGCTATTTTTTCATGTTGGATTTTCATCATATCGTTTCAGATGGCATTTCTGTAAATATTCTTATACAGGAATTTATCCAATTGTATCAGGGTAAAGAGCTGCCTTCTTTAAGAATTCAGTATAAGGATTTTGCTGAATGGCAACAGACTGCTGAATATAAAAATAGAATAAAAGCCGGAGAAGAATATTGGCTGGACTGTTTCAAAAGTGATCCGCCGGTTCTTGAACTACCGACAGACTTTCCCCGTCCTCCTGTGCAGTCCTTTTTTGGTGAAACCTTAGAGTTTGAACTGGATAGTAAGTTATATCAGAAGCTCAAAAGTATTTCAGCAGCAGAAGGCTCTACATTGTATATGATTCTTTTGTCAGCATATACTATTCTGCTTTCTAAATATACAGGACAGGAGGATATTGTGGTAGGTTCTCCTGTAGCGGGAAGGGAACACTCAGATTTAGAAGACGTTGTCGGGATGTTCATCAATACTTTACCACTTCGAAATGAACCAAAAGGAGTTTTATCTGTTAGAGAATTTATTGCAAATGTTCGATCTGGAATTCTAAAAGCATTTGAACATGCGGATTATCCACTGGAAGAGCTCATAGAAAAATTGAATATACCAAGAAATCTTAGTCGTCAGCCTCTATTTAATACAATGATGGTTATGCAAAATATGAAAATTGATGAGATTCATATTCCGGGGTTAAATGTGGCGCCATATTCTTGGCGTAGGAGGAATGCAAAATATGATCTCACATGGACCATAATAGAAGATAGTTCACTGAAGGTAATGATAGAGTATAGTACTAGTATATTCAGAAAAGAAACGGTAGAGAAAATGTACCTTCATTTCTCTTATCTGCTTTCACAGATTACTGATGATTTAGACAAACTAATATTCAATATTCAATTAGCTACTCCATATGAGAGTAGTCAGATTTTGAAAGAGTTTAATCCTCCGGAGGCAGAATATCCAAGGGAAAAGACTATTCATGAAATATTTATGGACAAGGTAAAAAAAGTTCCAGATAAAGTTGCTTTACAGTATAAAGAAGGTTCTGTGTCTTATAGCGAACTGCATAGAAAATCTAACCAAGTGGCCCGCTTTCTTCAGAAGCAGGGGGTAG
>NZ_JBEUTW010000439.1:0-2826 GCF_040492675.1 Bacillus sp. AP50 | reverse complement strand
AGTGATACATTTAAGGTGCAAATTATAAAAAATATAAAAGGAGGGTGAATAAAGCGGTATTTAAAAAAGACTATTATAAACGGTGAGCAGTTATACAGGTTATATGAACCTGAATCTTGTTAAAAAATGATACTCATTTGAGTGTACTTTCTGATTTGAACCACCTTGATTAAAATAATGAAGAATCATCATTCGTTTATTCTGATTTCTGGAAAAGTTTTAATAGATTCATGTTGAACAAACATACTTTTTAGAAAGAGGAGAGATTATTGATGAATAGTCAATTACTATATCAACAGCAAAAAAGAGAAAAGGCACTTGTGATTGGAGCTGGTATTGCAGGCTTACTTACTGCACGTGTGCTTTCCAGTTATTTTGAGACAGTGATAGTTGTTGAAAAAGATGAGTTACCTCAAAAACCATCTGAACGTCCAGGTACCCCCCAAGACTTTCATCCTCATCGTGTATTACCACGTGGAGAAATTATTATGAACCGTTTCTTTCCTGGATATGTTGATGATTTATTAAATTTAGGGGCCCATAATGTCAAGAATGATAAAATGATTCGATTTTCTCCGTATGGGGCACTGGAACTAGTTATAGAACGAAAAGGTGCAGCAAGCAGTCGAGCATTGTTAGAATGGACAATCCGCCAACGTGTGCAAGAAATTCCGAATGTACATTTTTATTCAAAGCAAGTAGTCACAGGCCTTTTAGCTTCGTCTGATCACAAGCGTGTTATTGGAATTAATATTCAAGAACGGGACGAATTAAAAACAAAGCGAACTGTGTTAACCGATTTGGTAGTTGACACATGTGGTCGTCAATCTAAACTCAATAAATGGCTTACATCTATGGGCTATGATGTTCCAGAACCAGAACGTTTAAAGGTGAATTTTGGATATAGCACGAGATATTATAAAGTACCTTCACATATCAAAGAGAAATTGAGTGCAATTTCTGAAGGAGATCCTGCTAAAAACGTTGGTGCTGTAGGGTTATTATATATTGAAGATAACATAGCTCAAGCGCTACTATTTGTTGCTGGAGGTACGCACTATCCACCAACCAATTCAAAAGAATATGAAAAAGAACTGGATTCTTTAGTTACCCCTATGATGAGGGAGTTAATTAAAGAGTTAGAACCAATTAGTGTCCCAAGAGGATTTAGAGCGGAGAAGTCAACTCGCCAACATTTTGAACAAATGGAAAATTGGCCATCTGGATTATTAGTGTTAGGTGATGCTTTTTGTAACTTTGATCCCATTTATGGACAGGGGATGACCGTAGCTGCCATTGAAGCTGAAATGTTAGATACTTGTTTAAAAGAACATTCTACTCATAAACCTGGATTCGAACGCAAGGTACTGCAACGTATGCAACAAGCTATTGAGCCGGCATGGTGGCTGAGTTCAATTGCGGATTTACGTTGGAAAGGTGTTGAACATGTAGGAGCTGTTCCACTAAAAGGTGTGAAATTTGCACAGAAATATTTTGATTTATATCTTAAACAAGCTGCAAAGCAAGCAAATGAAGGTAATTCATCCATGCTCCAAAAATATATAATGATGAATGGGCTAGTTCATTCGCCTCATGAAATCATTAACTCAGATATGTTAAGAATGTTAATCAATGGAGATGAGTCTTCAGAAGAGAATGAACTTTTGAACGAACTTGGAGAAGTAGATAAGAAACCAATGCAAGAAAGAATACATGAACTAATCCCTTCCTTTACATTAGCTTTTGAGAATAGCGTTCCAAATCTGTTCTCATCCATTTCAATTTCTAATGTCAAATGAGGAAAAGAAACATTGCTCTAATTAGGGCAATGTTTCTTTTATTAGATAAGCAGTATTTAATCAACTACTTTTTCAATTGTTGGCATTATAGCGATTGGTGGTAAAGAGTAAGTCCAAGCAGCAGCGTATACGTTTAATTTTTCACCTAATTTGTAGTTTTCACCATTGGATACAGGTACTCTTAAAATTTTATTTTGGGAAACTAGCTCCCACCAATTATTCTGATAATAAAGTGCTTCTTCTTTCGTAAAAGTATCAGCAACAATTAAGTAATTATCGTCTGCTGAAATAACATAGCCCGTGAAAGGTATTTGTATTCGTACCTGTTCCTCCTTAATTGGAGAAGTGTTATTGGCTGTATCCGCAGAAGCAGGTGTTAAGCCAAAAGTAAATCCGCACCCTAATGTTAATGTTGTAACTACTGTTAATAATTTTTGTTTTTTTGAAAACATAATAGAAAGCCTCCTTAAATTTTATTACCACACCAACACCTTTCTATTCATTTAGATATAAAGCCTTTCTGCATTCAAATATTTAACAATTTTGTCATAAATAAAACAAAATTGTATGTGATATGTATTTTTTAGAGTGATTTATGATATAATTCACTAGGTAAAGTATTTTCGTGGTTCATCTCTATATAGTTTTTTACCCTACTTACTCTGTAAAATATTATTGGTGAAGAGAGAATGTTTTCTCTCTTCTTTTTTTATTTGACATTAATAATATCGTTAATAAAGGATGTTTAATATTTTTTAGGCTATTTTGTTGTTGGTAATTAGTTTTGGTACGTATAATAAAATATGGTTTGATTAAGAGATTTAGTCTTGACGTACAGAATTTGCAAAATGTTGGTGTTCCGTCTTTATTTACATCAAATGTTAAATGTATTCTAATTTTAAATGAATTCAACATAATATTTTGTATCTATAATCCCAAAGGAAACTTTACATGGAAATGAAATTTTTCCTGCAGAAGCAGCCTGCATACAAGAAATTACCCAAGATTCCAATTCTAAAGGCAAGCG
>NZ_JBEUTW010000438.1:0-5458 GCF_040492675.1 Bacillus sp. AP50 | reverse complement strand
GTTCCTTTTGGTTTTTTAAATTGTGATCAATACATGTTCGAGCAACATATTTCAATCCTTGTAATAATGCATCTAGGTGAAAAGTATCATAATGAATTATATTTCCCTCTACCATCGTTTCGTCTTTTTGCAAGTTAATTGATATTTTTAGTACAGTTATATTACTTTGTAAATTTACAACTTCGATGTAAAAAAACTGTTTGTCTAAGTCAATCGTAACATAATCGAATCGTTCGAATAGCTCTAATTTACATGTAGTAGTATATTCCAAATGAAAGCCTCCTTATTGTATAAGTGTATGTTATAATGCCTTCGCTATAGATGGGGCTATTCCTTGTTATATGTCACATAAGTGCAAATTTAACTATTATAGGGCAATGTCATGTATAATAGAAAGAAAAGGCTTGTGAGGGGGGAAAAGAGATGATCGTTCTTTGGATAATTACGCTTTGTATGACTGCTATTTTTGCATATATGACGTTAAAACAAAATGGTTTAAAGCGATTTGTTCCAGGAAGTATTCTTGCAGGAATTGCCCTTATCACGTATGTAATTTCTATTTTTATTGAAAGTGTATCAGTAGATATGAGCACAAGTTTAATGTTTATTGGTATTACACTATTTGCAGGTAGCATTATGGTACTTGTGGTTGCTGGTATTATTTTATTTATTCATATGAATTCGGAAACGTTATAGCATATAGAAAAGGCATGTCCCGAGGGACATGCCTTTTTATCCGTTCAATTATGCTCTATCTTTAGAAGAGTTTTGCTGTTTTAGTAAGTCGCGAATTTCGCCAAGAAGTTCTTCTTCTTTTGTTGGTTCTGGAAGTTCTTCCTCTTTTTCTTCTTCTCTTTTAGATGTTAGTTTGTTGAAAACTTTAACAAACATAAAGATAGCAGCTGCAATAATTAAGAAATCAAAAATAGTTTGGATGAAGTTACCATACATAATAGATGATTTACCGAATGTAATTTTTAAATCTGTAAAGTCAACGCCACCTAATACCATACCAAGTAATGGTGTGATGATATCTTTTACTAAAGAACTAACGATTTTACCGAATGCAGCACCGATTACAACCCCGACAGCTAAATCGATTACATTCCCTTTGAAAGCGAACTTTTTAAACTCGTTCCACATGTGTTAATCCCATCCTTTCCACGATTCATTATGAAATTTATAATTCCTATCAACATATTCTATAGAAATTTACGAGAGAAATAAAGAGGGAATGGGAATGAAAGTAAATTCTGAAAAATGTATCCGTTTTAATTTTTATTTACATCATCTAGTAAAGATTGTAGCATTTGCTGCGTTTTTAATCCTTCTAATCCATCTACAACAGGCTTTGTATCGCCTTGTACACACTCAATAAAATGATGAACAGCATCTTCAAAACCACGTTGTTTTAACGTCGTATCCCATGATGGGGAACCACTTTGTGAAACTGAGTTTTCCTGTTCAATTTCAAATGTATTCATATTTTTTACGCGAATGATTTTCCCTGGCGTTACAAGTTCAATTTGTTCTAAATTAGTACCGGCATGGCGATGCATTGCAGTAGAAAGTAATAGTCCACTTGGAGTTGTATATGTATGATGTCCGTAAAGAAGTTCATTCTTTTCATTGATTTGCATCATATTGTGAACGGCGTTAAGGTCATCATTAGCTAACCAGCGAGCGGTATCTACAATGTGTAAATAATCATCTAACATAGTGAAGTCGTACGTATATGGCCCGACTTTATTTGTACGATGCTTTTCAATTCGAATCCATGAAATATCATGAGCCTGTTCTTTGGCAGCGACATACATAGGAACGAATCTGCGATTAAATCCGACCATTAATTTTCGGTTATACTTCTCGCTCAACTCGACTAGTTGCTCAGCTTGTTCCACTGTAGCTGCTAGCGGTTTATCAACATAAACGTCGATCCCTTTTTTTAGAAGTTCAGAAACGATTTCATAATGCGATGCAGTTGAACTATGAACGAAGATTGCATCGCATTCCGAAGCTAACATTTCAATAGAATGAAAGTCTTGAATTCGGTATTGCTGGCAAACTTGTTTTCTTTTCTGTGCGTTAGGTGTAAACGCCCCTACAAAATTCCAATCAGTTTCTTTTGTAAGTGTTGGAAGATAGGCCTTTTGCGCAATACTTCCAAGTCCAATCATCCCAATTTTAGGTTTGTTCATGTTTATTCCCCCCTATTAATAGTAATGTAACGGCTTAAATGTAGCATAGGGTGGGGGAGGAAGGCAAAAATTAGCTTTTTACTTACGGCCTTCTAACAAAATCTTCTCTATCTCCTCAAAGTGATGAGCGCGAGCATGCTCTAGCGGGGTAACACCATCATTGTCTGGAATATTTACATCTGCACCGTGCTCAATAAGAAGGCGAATGACTTGTTGCTGTGTTTCGTTTCCGTTACTTAGTACGATGGCTTCCATTAAAGCTGTCCATCCCAGGTTATTTACATGATTTACATCAATATTTGTTTGAGTGAGGAGTTCTTTTATAACGTCAATATAGCCATGTTCTGAGGCTGGGATAAGAGCTGTTCCGCCGTAACGATTTGTAATCGTAGGATCTGCACCAGCATCAATTGTTAATTTTAAAATGTCTAAGTAACCTTCCGCACCGGCGTATAGAAAGGGATTATTTTTCATGTCATCTTGGATATTTACGTCAGCACCAGCTTCGATAAGTGCCTTTGCGGTTTTTACATCATTTTTGTATGTAGCAATCATAAGCGGAGTGCGTCCTTGACTATCCGTCGCATTTATATTTGCGCCTTGTTTTAGTAAAGATATAACAGTATTCGTTTCATTTTTTTCAGTGGCTGCTAGTAGTGCAGTCTCCATGTTTATCATCTCCTTTTTTACTTCTTGTTCTTGCGAGCATCCTTGTAAAAAAATTACGCAACATATCATACTGAATGTTTTTTTGAACATGGAATTTCAACCTCCTAATTTCAACTGTAAAATAGGAACATTAAATTTTTATAAACTGACGCTAAAATTACTATAAAATCGCTTGAGTAATTGAACATATATTTTTATGCTTATAAATAATAAGGTTTGATAAAGTGAGGATTTAAGATATGTCTATTAAAACAAGGTTTTTATTTTCTTATATTGCTGTTATCCTCGTTTCCATTACGCTTATATTAGTCACGGGATTTTTAATCGTTTTTTCGATAACAGGTGACTTGGAAGCAGTGAAAAATTTCTATAAAAGTTCTTACATTCAAAAGCCGCTTACACCAGAAGAAGAGAATGCCTATCTTGAGTTGAAGTCAGCAGCCAAACAGCATCAATCTCAATTGTTAGATGAGTCGTTTGTCTCAGCAATAGAAAAAGAGGATGTGAAAATAGTAGTAAGAAAAGGAGAAACACTTTCATATGCTTCAAACGTATTTGAAAGTGTATCTTTAAAAGAAGCCCTTCCGAAATTTGAATCAGCAAATATTAATAGTCGTGGTACAACGGAACTAGGCGATACATTTTATCGATATGTAAAGTTTGATTTTTATTTTCCTCAGGAAGAAGAGGGAAGTATATTTGTATTAAAAAAGCAAAGTTCATTTGTAGATCTTACACAAAAATTATTTCCAATCTTATTCGTATCGCTTTTACTACTAGCCATTTTACTCATTGGATTATTAAGTTACCTCGTTTCAAGAAGTGTAATAAAACCAATTTTTGTATTGAAAGGCGCAACGGAGAAAATTAAAGAAGGAAATTTAGATTTTCAAATACCAATTACATCACACGACGAAATAGGGCAATTAAATCAAGGGTTTGAGGAAATGAGGAAGAGATTAAAAGAATCGATAGAGATGCAAACACAGTATGAAGAAAATCGAAAAGAGCTTATTTCAAACATCTCTCATGACTTAAAAACACCGATTACATCAATTATAGGATATGTAGAAGGAATAAAGGACGGGGTAGCAAATACGCCAGAAAAAATGGATAAGTATTTAACAACTATCCATACGAAGGCAAAACATATGGACACACTCATTGATGAACTATTTTTATTTTCGAAGCTCGATTTGAATCGAGTTCCATTCCAGTTTGAAACAGTTGAATTAAATACGTTTATGCAAGAATTAATAGAAGAGATGCAGATGGATTTAAGTAAAGAAGGTATAGAAGTTAACTTACAATTACATGCATCAACACTATATGTAACGGCTGATTGTGAAAAAATAAATAGAGTGATATCAAATTTAATTCATAATAGTGTGAAATACATGGATAAAGAAGAGAAGAAAATTACTGTAACAGTATCGAGTGATAATAATAAAGTTATTGTGAAAGTGATGGACAACGGATCAGGTATAGAAGCTGATACATTGCCGTATATCTTTGAACGTTTTTATCGTGCAGAGCAATCGCGGAATTCTAGCACAGGTGGAAGTGGACTTGGTTTAGCAATAGCGAAGCAAATTGTTGAAGAACATGGCGGGGAAATTTGGGCGGAAAGCGAGCTTGGTAAAGGCACAAGCATTTTCTTCTCATTGGAAAAAGTAGAGGAATGTGGTGAGTAAATTGAAAAGAATTTTATTAATAGAAGATGAAGTAAGTATTGCAGAATTACAGCGAGATTATTTAGAAATTAATGATTTCCAAGTTGATGTAGAGCATTCAGGAGAAATAGGTTTACAAACAGCCTTGCAAGAAGACTATGATTTAATTATTTTAGATATTATGCTTCCGAAAATGAACGGATTCGAAATTTGTAAACAAATACGTGCTGTAAAAGATATTCCGATTCTACTTGTTTCAGCAAAAAAAGAAGATATAGATAAAATCCGCGGACTTGGATTAGGAGCGGATGATTATATAACGAAACCGTTTAGCCCGAGTGAATTAGTCGCAAGAGTAAAAGCGCATATTGCCCGTTATGAAAGATTATTAGGAAATGTAAGTAAGCAACGTGATACGTTATATATTCACGGAATTTCTATCGATCAACGAGCGAGAAAAGTTTTTATAAACAATGAAGAAGTTGCGTTTACAACGAAGGAATTTGATTTATTAACATTCTTTGTCACACATCCAAACCAAGTATTAAATAAAGAACAGTTATTTGAACGCATTTGGGGATTAGATTCCGCTGGTGATTTAGCCACTGTTGTCGTCCACATTAGAAAGCTACGTGAAAAAATTGAAAGAGATCCTGCTCACCCGCAATATATTGAAACAGTATGGGGAGCTGGTTATCGTTTTAACGTGTAATATACCTGCCGAGTAATTGGCAGGTTTTTTATGTTATTTGTTAAAAGGAAATAATAGGTAATTCGTGTTAAGATATAAAGAGAGATAAAACATAGTAGAGCATGAGAGGGTGTGCTACATTTTGGGAGATACATTACAAGATAATAAATCAAACAAGGTCTTAAGGATTGGAACTAATATTATAATTATTTTATTAATTATTGGTG
>NZ_JBEUTW010000437.1:0-7353 GCF_040492675.1 Bacillus sp. AP50 | reverse complement strand
GAATAATCTTTATTTTCAGATTAAATTATATAATAACAAATACATTCTATTTTCATGTGAAAAGGAGCGAAAATATGTTTCCTTTATTAAAAACTGAAAGACTCATTTTAAGAGAACTTACCGAAGAAGATGCACCGCGTATACTACAATGCTTTTCTAATACTAATGTACTGCGCTATTATGGCCAAAAACCGTTACAAGATATTGATCAAGTGAAGCAAATCATTCATAATTTTAAGTTGAGTTACAATGCAAGAAGCGGTATAAAATGGGGAATCGAATTAAAAGACACGAAAGAACTCATTGGTACCATTGGTTTTCACGATTGGTCTTCTGAGCATAAACGAGCCAATATAAGTTATGCCTTTTTGCCTGAACACTGGGGAAAAGGATATGCGACTGAAGCTGTTTCTGAGGTTATATCATACGGTTTCCATACGATTCATTTAAAGCGGATTGGAGCAATTGTATTTCTTGAAAATGAAGCTTCCAATAAAGTACTATTAAAATTAGGCTTTGAAAAAGAAGGCGTTCTAAAAAATTATATGTATCAAGATGATGTCCCATATGATACGAATTTTTACGCTTTATTAAAATCGGTTTAATAGAATTCATGTGTAAAAAACCTTACTTTTAAAAAGTAAGGTTTTTTGTATTTATTCATTAGCAATATAAGCATTCTTATAAGTATAAATACCACCAAATTGATGCTTTTCAATTCCTTTTACATAATCCTTTTGTACATATGCTGAGCCAATATGATAAAGCGGCGCTACCGCAGCATCTTCTAATAATACCTGCTCGGCTTCTCGCAACGCTTCCCATCGGTTTTCCGTATCTAGTACAAAATCCGTTTTCGCTTTCTTTATTAATTCATCGTAATGAACATTAGAATAATTCATTTTATTATTCGGATTCCCTGTCGTAAATAACTCTAAATAACTAATTGGGTCTTTATAGTCAGGTCCCCAATTTGCCATAGTTATATCGTAATCACCTGTTTGTTCTAACTGTAATTTTTGCTTAAATGGCTGTTGTTTAATTTGTATCGCGATTCCTTGCAAATTCTTTTCTAAATCACCTTTTATATATTCTGCCATCCGTTTTGCATTATCTTGTTCAAACGTTAAAAACTCGAGGTTTACTTGCTCTACTTCAAGCTCTTTTTTCGCTTCTTTCCAAATCTTTTGCGCATTTTGCAAATCATATGAAGAAAGATCTCCGTTTTCTTTTCTAAAATCTTTACCGGTCACTTCATTTACATGACCAACTGGTACAAGCCCGCTTGCAGGTTTTGCTCCGTTATTAATAAAGTGAGCAACAAAATCATCTTTATTTAACGCTAATGAAATAGATTGACGCACTTTTTTATTTGCTAACGCGGTATTTTTTTCATTAAAACGAAGCATGGCAATTCCAGGATCACTCGACATATGTAATTCCTTATTCCCTCTATACTTGTCTACAATTTGCGAATTAATAGGTACTCGATCCAAATCTCCGGCTTCATATAAATTTACAGCTGTCATTGTATCCTTTACGATATGAAAGTTTATTTCGTCTAATTTCACTTTCTTTCGATCCCAATATGCAGCATTCTTCTTTAATTGAAACTCTTGTTCATGCTTCCATTTTTCTAATACAAATGGCCCGTTATATATGAGATTACTAGGTTCCAATGCATAATTGTTTCCTTGTTCTTTCAAAAATGATTCATGCTGTGGTAAGTATATAGGTAGTGCTAACAACTGTAAAAAATACGGAACTGGCTGTTCCAGTTCAACTTCTAACGTATAATTATTTATTGCTTTAACCCCAAGTGCATCAAGAGGCATTGTTCCCTTATTAATCTCTTTCGCATTTTTCACATAAAAGAGCATGTATGCATATTGAGATGCCGTTTCAGGGTTAATTGCACGTTTCCATGCAAATATAAAATCATTTGCTGTTACATTATCTCCATTTGACCATTTTGCATCTTTACGCAAGTTAAATGTATATTTCTTACCATCTTCACTTCTTTTAAACGATTTTGCTACTGCTGGAGTAGGCTGATCTTGATCATTTAATACATATAACCCTTCAAATATGTTTTGCATAACGTGTGCTGATGTACCATCCATCGTTTTCGCAGTGTCCAGAGAAGGAATTTCTTCTGATACTGTTACATTTAACACTTGTTTTTTAACCTCTGTATCACTTTTATTCGCTTTATTATTACAAGCTGTTAATAATAAAGATGTAACAAGTGCCATTACCATTAAATGGCTCTTTTTTCGCTTCATGAGTTGTTCTCCTTAAGTATAAAATATTATAAAGCGTTATATATTATAGCAGAAATATGAACAGAAAGATGCGACATTCTTTTGAATATTTATTCGTTCAAGAAAAAAGCTATCCTTTTAAAAGGATAGCTTTTTCAACTGCCACATAATTAGTTATCTTTGCAAACCTCGTTTATAACGACTTGCTTCAAATATAATACGCTCTTCATCTAACGTTTTACATTCGCCATTCCAAACGACACGTTTTCCGTTAATAATTACATCGCTTATATCTTTTCCACTAGCAGCATATACAAGGTGTGATAACACTTCATCCGCTGGTTGTAAATGAGGCTTATTAGACGGATCAATTGTAATGAAATCAGCACATTTTCCAATCTCAAGTGATCCTGTTTGTTTCATCCCGATTACTTCAGCAGCTCCTTTTGTCGCAAGTGTAAGAGCTGTTTCAACTGGTAAAGCTGTTGCATCTTGGTGAATACCTTTTTGTAGTAAAGTCGCTATGCGCATTTCTTCAAACATATCTAAATTATTGTTAGATGCAACACTATCTGTTGCAATTCCTACTTTTATTCCTGCTTCTAGCATCGCTTTTACATTCGCTATACCAGAACCTAGTTTTAAATTACTATTCGGATTATGAGCTACTCGAACGTCATTTTCTGCTAAAAATGCACGCTCATCTTCATTTAATACTACACCGTGTGCAATAACTGTTGGGCGTTTAAACAATCCGCAGCTCGCTGCATATTCTACTGGACGTTTTCCATATTGTGCTTCAATATCACGTACTTCACGCTCTGTTTCAGAAAGATGGATATGAACCATCGTTTGATTCTCTACTGCAATCCGTGCGCACTCTTCTAACAATTCTGTACTACATGTATATGGACTATGTGGTGCAACCATCGTAGTTAACATGCCACTTTCGTTATAGTAACGCTTCACATATTTCTCAGCTTCTTCAATCGCTTTCTTTTCATCGTCTTTCGTTCCGAAGCTAAATAAAGTCCTTGAAACAGCAGCTCGCATCCCGCTCCTTGATACCGTTTCCATAATTGCGTCTTGATCTACTCCAATTGGATTAAACATGTCAGAGAATGATGTTGTACCACTTTTCACCATCTCAAGTAATCCTAATTCCGTACTAGCGACCGCAATTTGGGGAGTAAATTGACTTTCCAGTGGCCAAATTCTCGTCTCAAGCCACGGCTGTAATAACATATCATCGCCAATACCTCTTAGGAGACTCATTACAACGTGTGTATGTGTATTTACAAGCCCTGGTAAAATCCACTTTCCTTTCATGTCAATTACTTCATCTACTTCAAAATCATTAGCGAATTCTCCGCTCTTTACATCTATAATTTGATCATTTTCTACAATGATATATCCATTTTCTATCACTTCGTTTTGTTCATTCATCGTTACAATTGTAGCGTTTACATAAGTTGTTTTCAAAAGTATTTCCCCTTTCAACTCTATGAAGTTCCCTTTAATAAGTTACCACCATTATAGTAACTTATTAAAGATTAAGAGTCAAAAGATAATTTTAATTCTTTCGTTATTTTTCCCTTCAAAATGCTATATTGCTTTTCATTTGTATCTGCAAATGCTTCTTCCCGATTTGATTCCACACCCAAGTAATTCAGGTTTTCATTGAATTGAGACTCTGTAAAATCAAACCTCTGCCCATCTATAAAGTTATAAAAATGCCACACGCCCCCTATTTTTGTCTTTATAATTTTCCCTCCACATATATCTTGAACGACTAGAGCCGTTACACCACACTGTCCCTTTGCTGGATTTTCAATTGTCCACTTTGAACTTGTTTCAATCGACCACGATTTTATTAGTGCTTCATATATTCTTTTTCCCTTTACATCATCCATTCTAATCTTCCCCTACTATTAATAGTTTTACACATCATATTTCAAAAGAGGCAGTACACGACCCTTAAAGACAGTTGATGGTGTCTCTCCTATTAACTGTGCCCCCATTTTCAAGTAATATCCTTTTGCATTCGGATCACTATCAATCGTAAAACTTTTTAATCCTAGTTCATTGGCTTTTTCTATTACGTACTCCCAAAGTATTTTCCCGTAACCTTTTCCTTTGTAATCAGGATGAATGTACAAGAAATCGAGAGCTTTATCATTACGTAAAAATGAGAAAAAACCAATCTTCGCATTATCGTTTTCTAAAACATATACAAAATTATTTTTTATGTATTCTTCTGTAATTGTTAAATCTTCCTTACAAGCAAGTATGAATTCTTCACTATAATCCCACGTTGCTTTTGATTGTAGTGCGAATTCACTTAATTCATTTGCTTCACTTAATAACGCTTCTCTTATCTTCATGATTCTTTCTCCTCACCTTCGATATGTAAACTACTAAATTGATTCGGAAAGCACTTCAAAAAACCTTTTTTTTCATAAATTAGAGGTTATTTTTATAAATCTTTATTATAACCAGTACAATTTTTTTAAAGAAAAAGAACACCATCCCTAAAAGTTGGTGTTCTCTTTTTCTAAAATTTAATCTTCAAACTCACTCATTCGTTTTACTATTTCGTACGATACAAACCTATACAGTTTCTACTACCGCTTCAAGCATTGTTCCATTTTTAGCATAATTCGTATGCCAAGAAAAAGCTTTTTCTAAAATATGAGGAGTTTGTCCACCTCTTGTTTTTGCTTCTTCGTAATAAGCACGTAGTTGATCACGATACATTGGATGTGCGCAATTCTCAATAATAAGTTCCACTCTTTCTCTTGGCGCAAGTCCCCTTAAGTCGGCATACCCCTGTTCAGTAACAATAACATCTACATCATGTTCAGTATGGTCTACATGAGAAACGAAAGGAACAATACTTGAAATGTTACCACCTTTCGCAATCGATTTAGTAACAAAGATAGCTAGGCGTGCATTTCTTGCAAAATCACCAGACCCACCAATTCCATTCATCATTTTTGTACCTAAAACGTGAGTAGAGTTAACATTTCCGTATATATCTAATTCTAATGCAGTATTAATTGAGATTAATCCAAGGCGACGAATGATTTCAGGATGATTGGAAATCTCTTGCGGACGCATCATTAATTTGTCACGATATTTTTCAAAGTTAGAAAATACTTGTTGCATTTTCTCTTCAGAAAGCGTGATAGAACAACAAGAAGCAAAATTGACTTTTCCAGCATCCATAAGATCAAAAACTGCATCTTGTAAAACTTCAGAATACACTTCTAAATCTTCAAATTCTGAATCTAACATTCCATGCAATACTGCGTTAGCAACTGAACCAATTCCTGATTGTAACGGCGCTAAACGATTTGTTAATCGCCCTATTTTAACTTCTTCTCGAAGGAATTCTATTAAATGCTGTGCCATAATGACCGTTTCTTCATCCGGAGGAACAATTGTCGATGGCGAATCCAATTGATTCGTAAACACAATTCCCTTTACTTTTTCAGGATCAATTGGAATACCGATTGTTCCAATTCGGTCATCTGTTTTCACAAGCGGAATTGGAAGCCTCTCCCCTTGTTTACCTGGTTCATATAGATCATGTAGTCCCTCTAATTGCGTGGATTGAGCCATATTCATTTCAATAATAATAGACTTAGCATTTAAGGAAAACGCTAAGGAATTTCCAATTGAAGTGGTTGGAATAATCATTCCGTCCTCTGTAATCGCAACCGCTTCCAAAATAGCGAAATCTATATCCAGAACGTCAGCGCGGAGTAACTCTGCTGTATGAGATAAGTGTTGATCCACAAATAAAAAGTCTCCGTTATTAATTCCTTTTCGCATCGTCGCGTCAGCTTGGAAAGGTAATCTTTTCCCTAAAATTCCTGCCTCAGCAAATAATTTGTCTACATCCGAGCCTAAAGAAGCCCCAGTATAAACATTTACTTTAAAAGATTCATCATTCTTAACTCGGTTTACAAGCGCAAATGGGACTGCTTTTACATCACCTGCACGTGTAAACCCACTTAAGCCTAAAGTCATTCCACTTTGAATCCAGGAAGCTGCTTCTTCAGGTGTAACTACCCGATCTTTTAGACGTTGATCTCTGATTCTATCTAAATTATTCTCCATATGTAATCCCTCTCTCATTGAATATTCATAATTATTTTACACATTTACACTATCAAAATAGGGATTTTAGTATACAATAACGAAAATTCAGACAGAACAGCAAATTTAGGTTCTAAAGCAGAAAAATTTAGAATCCTAGAAGCTTACGGAAATAACTAGCGTATGATTGACTAACTGGTACTCTCTCACCATTATCCATCGAAAGTACAAAAGTAGAATGGGTATCAGGATAAATCGCTTTAATATGATTAACATTTACAATAAACGAACGGTGACATCTAATAAATGAATCTTTAGGAAGCAAGTATTCGAATTCTTGCAGAGAGTATTTATGTGTTCCTGATAACTCTTCTGAATTCACATACGTCTTTTTATCTTTAGCCTCTAAATACATAACCTTTGAAAAAGGAACTGGAATCCAGCCATCTGTTGTTTTTAAAGTAACGACTGACTTTCCATCCGTTAAAGCTGGATAAATTGCCGTTACGCACCCTTCAAGCTTTCCATTGTTTGAAAATGGTACAGCCATTCCATGATAAGGAATACCAAAAACATCCCGATTCATAAACTCAGATGTTTTTTGATTCATCACCATCGCTTTATGAGCAATCGTTCCTTCCTTTATAGGATCCCCAGCGCTAATCTTTAAATCAATTCGTTTACTTGGCCGATAGTAAATATATTCTTTCGTATTCGAAACAGCAATTGAAATTTCATCTGAAAATAATTCACCAACAACATCTAGTAATAAACCTAATGTTCTATCTTCCATTCTATTAACACCTCATTCACTATTATACTACTATTATGAACGAGCATCTGTTGCTTTATAAAAAGTTTGATTTTAAATTATTTTTAAAATTAGTTTTATTCACTATTACTTCGTTACTACAAAAAGCCTCACTTCAGAAAAGTGAGGTTTCCTCTCATACAATATTTCTTTATTTTTTAACGACTATAGAAT
>NZ_JBEUTW010000436.1:0-2427 GCF_040492675.1 Bacillus sp. AP50 | reverse complement strand
CCATCTAATACTGGTTTAATTCCCAGACCTAATACGGGACGGAGATTATCTATCTCGAATATTCCGATGCTCATAAAGGAAATGATTAAAAAAATAAAAACAGTAATAGGAAATATTATTTCAAACATCCGTGCAATTGAATTAATACCACTCATAATCAAATAGAGACCTATCCACATAAAAGGCATAACAATAGCCCATGTGGGGGTTCCTTCGAGCAAAAAAAAGCTTATTACTTCTGCCATTGAACGAATTTGAAATGCTGAAGTTGTAAGAAAATACCCTATAATAAGAAAACTAAGTAATCTGCCTATCCATTTCCCTACAATATCTTGACTGTATTGGTAAAATGTTTTTTCTGGAAACTGCTGACTTAATTTGACCATAATTACTCCTGAAACCATTGCCAGTATTCCACCTAATATCACACTTATCCATACATCTGGTGTTTTCACTTTTTCCACAGATGCTCTGGGCAGAGTGAGAATTCCTGTCCCAAGTATGTAATTTACAATAATAACAACTGCTTGCGAAGTTGTTATTCGGTCTTTAAGTTTAGTAATCACTGAAGGCCACTTCCTTTCGTCATCAGCTACCTTTTGCGGATATTTTTTTTGGTATGCATTATTTTCGGTCGACGTCTCATTATTTTTAATGGCATGCGAACCATAAAATCTTTCCAGTCACTGAATTGATATGGAACAGCAGGACTGGTATAAGGAACGCCAAAACTTTTCAGTTTCACTAAATGACTGCAAAGTAAAAGAAAGAAGAGAATAACTCCATACAAACCAAATATCGCAGCACAAAACATAGCTACAAAACGAAGAATGCGTAACGTAATTCCTACACTATATTGCGGAACAGTAAAAGAAGAAATAGCTGTTACCGCAACAACGATAACCATTATTGGACTAACAATTCCTGCTTCTACGGCAGCCTGACCAATTATTAAACCGCCCACAATTCCCATTGCAGGTCCAATTGGTTTAGGCAGACGTAAACCTGCTTCTCGCAAAACTTCGATAGCTACTTCCATAATTAACGCTTCTATTAAAGCGGGAAAAGGGACTCCTTCTCGCGATCCGATAATAGAAATAGCGAGCTTAGTGGGAATCAATCCTGGATGAAATGAAATAAAAGAAATATATAGTGCTGGAGCAAATAATGAAACAAAAGCTGTCATGAAGCGTAATAAGCGGAGAAGCGTACCAGGAAGCCACCTTTCATAATAATCTTCTGGTGATTGCAGCAGCATACTAAATGTAACTGGAGCAATTAAAACAAATGGTGTTCCATCTAACAAAATAGCTACTCGACCTTCCATTAAAGCACTAATAACACGATCAGGCCGTTCTGTATTTTGAATCTGTGGAAAAGGACTTAGATAATTATCTTCAATGAGTTGCTCTATATAACCAGATTCGAGTACACTGTCTATGTCAATTTTCTGAATTCTGTTTTTTACTTCATCCACCAATTCTGTACTAGCAAGATCTCTAATAAATGCCACAACTAACTCTTTCTTTGCACGTTCTCCTACTGGTAGCTTTACTAATGATAAGCTCTCATCCGCACAATGTCGTCGCAAAAGTGAGGTATTATCACTTAATACTTCAGTAAAACCGACCCGTGGCCCTCTGACTAATGCCTCCGATACTGGTTCTTCAATGTTTCGTTTATTTGCTTTTGTTGTACCAAGAATAAACACATCTGCTAAACCATCAATTAAAAGAGCTGTTGAACCTATCAATACTTTGGGTATTAAATATTTTATGTAATGGACTTCTGCTACTTCACTAATTGTAAGAACTTTATTTTTAATATATTCTTTTGAAACAGTCCCCTCCACATAAGAAGATTCATTTTTATATTCATCAGAAAAATCATCCATTAGTAATTTCATAATATGTTTGTCAATTATCTCTTTATCTGATAGGCCATCAACAAAAACGATCCCAGCCTGAATATCTGTGCGTCCAATATTAAACTTCCGAAAGCGAACATCAGAATTATGTCCGATTTGTTGCTTTATAAGTTCTAAGTTAGAGGCAAAATCATTTGTGAAATGAACGTTTGCATTTTGAGATAGTTTATGCTCTTGTTTCGTTTTAATTTGAATATTATTTTTTTTCACTTGTTTGTCTCTTGACTTCCACCAACTCATTCTTCCCACTCTTTCTCTGACATACGAACCCAATGAAAAAATCTTGAGATAGTATACGGAATTAAAAACAAGATAAAAGCTTGTACAAAGACTTTCCAATCTGGAAGATAAGAGGTAATTATGTTCCACATTTTTATCACCCAATTTATATACTCTGCTAGGATTGAGATTTCTAAAAAACGATATGTACTTAATAAAAAATAACTATAAGATTAAAGAACAGAAAAGCGAGACATTATGCTTATTTAGTACAAATAACC
>NZ_JBEUTW010000435.1:0-1258 GCF_040492675.1 Bacillus sp. AP50 | reverse complement strand
ATTTTATTCTGTTGTATTTCATTTAATATATTTTGTAAATTATTATTAATTTCTTTTTGAATAGCACTTTTTAAATGATATATATTTTTTTTATTATCATAGTACCCCTTAATTAAATTCGGATTGGTTTTTTCTATTAAAGCTACATTAGCATATATATCGAGATTAAATACAAACTTTCCGTTTTGAAAAGTAACATCTACCTTCCTTGTCGCGTTCTGTACGAAGATAGAAGTATTTGTTTTTTTGTTGGAATTTTTAGGAGGCAGTGCAAGGTGTAGTATCATTCGCCCGTTACTTTTTGACTTATTTAAAAGATTGAAAAATTTAACATCTTTTTTAGGGATATAAGTTAAATATTTCCCTTTTCGATTTAAAAATGCAATTCCTACTGTGTCGATTTCATTCTTTGTTTTTTTGATAATTGGAACAGTTTGCGTCATTCCATCTTCATTTTGTTCTCTCATTAATTGCTGAATTGTAGAAGAGACGGATTGGTTATTTTGAATTGAGGATTCGATTACACCATTTATATAAGATGATAGTGATGGTTTACTAGGCTTATAAATTTTAAAAATTTCTTCTGCAGGCCCATCTACAAGTACTACTTTAGCATTAATGGTAGCGTAAGGATCACGGTAAGAAGAATCAAGCTCCTGTAACCAATTTGCTTCTTGCGCTAATTTTTTCCCAATTAAAATGATTTCAGCTTTGGAAGCTGTCATAAAGCCCGTTAACTTTGTATCTATCTTACTGAATCCAGTATATACAGTTGATGCTTTTGTCCAATGTTCTATAGTACTTTTTTGTTGCTTATGATGAAAGAGTGGTATACTTGTTCCAACTTTTATGTCTCCATTAGAGGTTCTATCCAAGCCAATTAAAAGGATTAATGAAACCTTCTCAAGAGGAACTCTCTGACTACAACCAATTATATACACACAACAAATTACAATCCATATCCATTTTCGAATCAAAGTTGTTTCCTCCTAGTAACCCAAGTAAAAAGAATACTGTAAGCGAAAAATAAGATTGGTAAAAGAATAAAGAAAATGACATTTAAGATATCCATAAGAGAATATATAAACAAATATTGATCCACATCGGGATTTAGGAAAATAAATAGACCAACTATAAATAACATAAAAGCAAGTAGCGCCCAATTACGAACGTTTTTTTGAAGTGAAATGGTCACAGATTCAAAACTGAAAAATAAATACGGATATATTGTAGTGGAAAATACAATCAAGTAGTAAGC
>NZ_JBEUTW010000434.1:0-5030 GCF_040492675.1 Bacillus sp. AP50 | reverse complement strand
GAATGAAGTTACTAACTCCATTCTTTTTTACTACTAAGTAGCGTACATAAGAATTTAAACATACATGCATACATTCTGTTTTGAAATAATAGTACCAGCTTTTTCTTCTAGTGCTTCATATACTTTTTCTAAAGACGTAATAATTGTTTTTCTTTTTGGATTTGTATTAACAAAATTAATAGCAGCTTCAATTTTCGGAAGCATGCTTCCCGCAGCGAATTGTTGTTCTTCAATATATTCTTCTAATTGATTCACTGTGACATGCTCTAATTTTTTTTGATTCGGTTGATTATAATTTACATACACATGATCAACTGCAGTTAAAATAACGAGCGTATCGGCATCTACTAATTCTGCTAATTTCTGTGCAGCGAAATCTTTATCGATAACCGCTTCAGTTCCTTTTAGCCCTTCTTCGGAATCAATTACTGGAATTCCACCTCCGCCAACAGCTATCACTATATTTCCATCTTCGACCAAAGAATTAATCACTTTATGTTCATGAATACTTACAGGCTTCGGTGATGGAACAACACGTCTCCATCCTCTACCAGCATCTTCTTTAAACACTGCTTTTGTTTCATCCATTAATCTTCTGGCCTCTTCTTCTGTATAAAAAGGACCGATTGGTTTAGTTGGATTTTTAAATGCCTCATCTTTTTTATCCACAACAACGCGTGTTATAACCGTTGCTACGTCTTTTTTTATATTCCGTTTTTTCAATGCCTTTTCAATCGCATTTTCCATCCAATATCCAATCATTCCTTGGCTCATTGCCCCACAAGTATCTAATGGCATTGCAGGTGTCTTTTCCGTTTCTGCAGCTTTTTGCTGTAATAAAATATTCCCCACTTGTGGGCCATTTCCATGCGCAATTACTATATCCACATCATTTTCCATTATTTTCACAAGTTGTTCTGCCGTTTTTTCCAACGCTTCTTGCTGCGCTCCCGCAGTAGCTTCTCCAGACTGTATCGCATTTCCCCCTAGTGCAAATACAATTTTTCTTCGTGCCATATTCCAGCCCTCCAGTTGATTTCGCTTTCACAGCGCTTTATAAAGTAATACTGCCTGTAATTAATCCATAAATCGCAAAGAATGCTAAAGCACCAATTGCTACGGATGATGCTAATTCCACTCGAGTAAATATTTGCTTCGAACTCTTTTGCTTTTGAACATTGTAAAAAATAAAAATACCTGGCGCATATAAAGTCATTGTTAATAATAAATACTCTAAACCAGCTGCATAAACTAGCCACACGCCATAAATACTTGCTATCAAGCCAATTATTATATTTTTATTTCGATCTGCTTCTTCAGACTTTAAGCTATGCTTCAGTTGATAAAACGCTGAAAAAGCATATGGGATTAAAATAGCTGAAGATGCTAAAGAGAATGCAAAGTTATACGCCTGATCAGAAACGACGAATGTTAACAAGAACATTTGTATTAAACCATTTGTTATCCATAATGAATTTACTGGAGCCTTATTTTTATTTTCTTTTGCGAACCATTTTGGAAATACTCCATCTTTAGCCGCTAAATATGGAATTTCAGAAGCGAGCAAAGTCCAACCTAACCAAGCACCTAATACAGAGATGACCAAACCTAAATTAATAAAGATAGCACCCCATTTTCCAACAACACTTTCAAATAAATAAGCCATAGCCGGATTTTTCAAACCTGCAATATCTGCTTGCTGCATAAGTCCAAGAGACAATAATGTGATTAAAATGTAAATGATGAGTGTACCAATTAAGCCAATAACGGTTGCTTTCCCTACATCACTTCTATTTTTTGCTCGACTGGATAAAACAACAGCCCCTTCTACCCCAATAAATACCCATAAAGTTACAAGCATTGTACTTTTAACTTGGCTGCCAACTGCTCCCCATGAAAAAGAACCAGCTTGCCCCCAAAATCCATCTAAGAACGTATCAATATGAAACGCGAAGATTCCTATGACAATAAATACAAATACAGGTACTAATTTTGCGATTGTAGTTACTAAATTCACAAGGGCTGCTGATTGAACTCCACGTAAAATTAACATGTGAACACACCATAATAATACGCTTGCACCAATAATGGATTCTACATTTTGACCGCCTTCAAAGATCGGGAAGAAATATCCTAATGAAGAAAACAATAATGTACCGTAAGCTACATTTCCAAGCCAAGCAGATAGCCAGTATCCCCACGCACTATTAAACCCCATAAAATTACCAAACCCTGCTTTTGCATAGCTAAAAATACCACCATCTAAATCTGGCCGTTTTACAGTTAGATTTTGAAAAGATAATCCAAGTGCAATCATCCCAATTCCTGTTATAACCCAGCCAATAATAATGGCTCCAGCACCAGCACCTTTTGCCATATCACTCGCTAAATTAAAGGCTCCACCGCCAATCATAGACCCAACTACAAGAGCCGTTAGTGTAAACAACCCTAATTTCTTATCTTCACCCATTCCACTCACCTCTCTTAAATTGCAATAACAATACAAAAGCAATAGTGAATGATCGTGTCTAAAGGAGGAGAAAGAAGAAAGGAAGACTCCCTTTCTTCTTTACTCCATATTTCCTAAAGTAGCTGCCATAACCGCTTTAATTGTATGCATTCTATTTTCAGCTTGATCAAATACTTTTGAATGTTTACTGCGGAATACTTCGTCAGTTACCTCCATTTCTTTCAACCCATATTTCTCATAAACTTCTTCGCCATACATCGTTTCAACATCATGAAATGCAGGTAAACAATGTAAGAAAATCACGTTTTCATTCCCTGTTGCTTTAATCATTTTCATATTTACTTGATAAGGTTTCAATAACTCGACACGTTCAGCAAATTTTTCTTCTTCCCCCATAGACACCCATACATCTGTATAAATTACATCCGCATTCGCAACAGCTTCTTCCACATTACTTGTTATCATTACCTGTTCATTATATTTTTTTGCTAAATCAATTACTTCTTGTGCAGGCCATAAAGATTCCGGTGTACAAATACGTACATCCATTCCAACGATTGCTCCACCAACTAGTAAGCTATTAGCAACATTATTTCGTCCATCGCCAACGTAAACGAGCTTCACATTTTTCAATTTCCCTATATGTTCTCTAATTGTTAATAAATCTGCTAGTGTTTGTGTTGGATGCCACATATCTGTTAATCCATTCCAAACCGGCACACCAGAATTTTGTGCTAAAGATTCTACGGTTTCATGATTAAATCCACGAAACTCAATTCCGTCAAACATACGCCCTAACACTTTTGCTGTATCCTCTACAGATTCTTTTTTCCCAAGTTGAATATCACCTTTCCCTAAATATTCAGGATTTGCTCCTAAATCTGTACATGCTACTGTAAATGCACAACGTGTACGAGTAGAAGTTTTTTCAAATAAGAGCGCTACATTTTTACCTTCTAAATAATGATGCGGAATACCATTTTTCTTTTTCTCTTTTAATTCTGCTGCCAAATCTAGAAAATATAATAATTCTTCTTGTGTAAAATCTTTTTCTGCTAGAAAGCTTCTTCCTTTTAAATTTGGTCTAGTCATTAACATAATTCATCCCTACTTTCTCCGTTATTTATACTAAATATCTTTACGAACAATTGGCATACTCATGCAACGTGGACCCCCACGACCACGAGATAATTCCGAACTTAGCACCTCAATCACTTCTATACCGTGTTCCCGTAATAACGTATTAGATACATAGTTGCGATCATATGTAACAACTACACCTGGCGCGATTGCTAATGTGTTCGAGCCATCATTCCATTGTTCACGAGCAGAAGCAATTACATCTCCTCCTCCACATGGAATAAGAACTAATTCACTTAAGCCTAATACCTCTTTTAATGCTTCCATTAAAGAAGTACGATGTGTAATTTTAAGAGTTTCCTCATCTGATCCTTTTTCTAAAATATAAATATTCATATTCCCTTTTGGCCCTTGAATGGCTGGGTGAATTGTAAACTTGTCATAATCAACCATTGTAAATACTGTATCTAAATGCATAAATGCTCGACATTTTGGAATTTCTATTGCTAACACTTTCTTAATTTTATTTTGTCGGCTAAAGAGATTTTTAGCTAAACGTTCAATTGCTTTAGCTGAAGTACGAGCAGATACTCCAATCGCAATTGTTTCTTCATTTAAAATTAGCTCGTCGCCACCTTCAATTGGAAATTTATAATCACGATCTAACCAGATTGGTACATTATGTTTTGCAAATCTTGGATGATATTTAATGATGTACTCCATGAATAATGATTCACGTCTACGCGCTGGTTCTCTCATCTTATTTATCGTTAAGCCATCGCCCACGCTAGCTGCTGGATCACGAGTAAAATATAAATTAGGCATTGGATCTAAGTAAAACGGATAGTGATCTTCCATTAATTCATATAAATGTGTCTTCTTACTTGTTTCAATTTCGTTTTTCCGTACACCGCCCATAATTTTTTGAATTAATTCTTCATTTGAAAAGGAAAGTAAATATTCTTTTAAAGTTTGATGTGCAACATTTACGTCGGCCTGTCCTTCTTTTAAAATACGATCAACAAATTCTTCTCGAAGTTTTTTATCTACTAACGCCTCAGCGGCTAGTTTTTCTAAATAAAGAACTTCAACACCCCGATTGCGTAACGTTTGTGCAAAATAATCATGCTCTTTTTGAATAATTGGTAAGTATGGAATATCGTCAAATAATAATTGCTGCAAATAATCTGGCGTCAAGTTTTCCACTTCTTTACCCGGTCGTTTTAATAAAACCGTTTGTAATTCCCCAATTTCTGAAGTAACATGTATCGGATGTTTCATTTGTTGTACCTCCTTTTAAATATGTTTGATGTCTTACAAGTACATAATAAATGCTCTGCACTTTCATCTTTGTGAAAGTATCCACATTATCATTGTGAAATATTAAACAAGTTATTTTTTTAAAATCATACGAATATGTATTTTTATAACAAACTATCTCGCTTTCTCAATAAAAAATACATATATTACGCATATATGT
>NZ_JBEUTW010000433.1:0-8596 GCF_040492675.1 Bacillus sp. AP50 | reverse complement strand
ATATAATAACAGTCGACTTTAAAAATGTAAGTTGTATCTATAGTGATAGTTACTATTATATTAGAAGTTTAGGGATGGAAGAGAAATAAGAGTTATACTTTATAGAAGTTTATATTTAATCAGGTTAATATTTCGCCCGAGAATCAAACTTCGGAAGTTAAAGTAATGAAAATAGAGCAATGAGGAAGAAAGAAGTGAAATGAGTGTGAAAGTAATGAGAAGATTAGGGACATGGCTATTACTTGTGTGTGTGCTTATCATATTGATACCGCAAAGTGCATCTGCTCATGCGTACGTTGTGAAATCAAACCCTACTGAAAATGAAACATTGAAGAAAGCACCATCTGTTGTAAAAATCGAATTCGATGAGGACATACAAGTTTCAAGTTTTAATACATTGTACGTGAGAGATACATCAGGTAAAAGGGTCGATTTAAAAGATGCTCATATTGATAAAAAAAATAAAAAGCTATTAGAAGCTGGATTAAAAGACAATCTCAAAAATGGTCTTTACTCTATTCAGTGGAAAGTGATTTCAGCTGATGGACATCCAATTCAAGGAGTTATCCCGTTCCGGGTTGGATTAGCGGAAGCGGAAACAGACGATATACAAGTGGAAGAGATGGGCTACGTCCCGCAAATCGATATGATTATGGAACGTGGAATTTTATATGCGAGTTTCTCGCTATTTTTAGGAGTTCTCTTCTTTAATCTTATTATGTATAAAGGGAATGCAACCTCGGTTCGATCAAGGAGTAAGAACATAATATGGATCTCCTTATTTGGGATATTTATTAGCTTGTTATTCAACCTACCATTGCAAGCGAAAATAAATGCTGATGTTTCATGGCTAGAAGCATTCAATCCTTTACTATTAAAAGAAACATTACAGCTTTCTGTTTTTGGTTATGTATGGATTACTCAAATGGTTCTCATTAGTACGCTTATAATTGTTACGTATTTTGCGGTGAAGCATGAGAAGTTTTCGTCGTTTAAAGTATGGAGTATTCCAATACTATTGTTTATAGGGCTACTTGTTATGAAGGCTTTTAATAGTCACGCATACGGTTTAAAGTTTAAAAACATTGCTGTCGTTATGGATTTTCTACATTTATTAGCAGCTTCATTATGGGTTGGTGGTTTATCATCTATTATTCTTCTTTTATGTAAAGAGGATAATAAGTGGCATATGTATTGGGATATGATTAAGCGTTTTTCACCGTGGGCAACAGGTGCTGTCATTGTGATTTTAATAACAGGCCTTTTTAATAGTACATTTTTTATTCCAACAATCCACTCGTTATTTGATACGAAGTATGGATTGGCTTTATTAGCAAAGATACTATTATTTATTTTCATGGGGATATTGGGAATTATTCATTATGTGAAAGGGAGAATAAGAGCGCAGCAAGGATTAGGAGCTACGGTGAAAGTAGAGTTTGTCATTGGAATTATCATTTTCGTAATCGTAGCTTTTATGACAAACGTACAAACACCACCGATGCCTCCTACTGGACCATTTACAGAGAGTAAGCAATTAGATAATGGATATGAACTTACGCTAAATGTAAGTCCGAATAAGGTAGGACAAAATAAATTCCATATTACACTAAAGGACGAAAAGGGACAGCCTGTTACTGATATGGAACAAATGATATTGACGACTCAATCATTAGATATGAACATGGGAAAAGGTTCATTTAAAGTTTCAGTAGTTTCACCAGGAGAATATGAAACAGAAGGTATGTATATTAATATGACAGGAAACTGGAATATACATGTTCATGGATTAACAAAATCTCTTGATAGTCTCGATACAGATTTTAAATTTATTGTCGGTGGCAGATAAAAAGAAGCTATGTATGAAAAGGAGCTAATAGAAAATGAAACGTATAAAAAAATTAGGAACAACAATGATCGCAACAATTATTGCAATGGGAATGTTTTCGTTACCTGTTAGTGCGCACGTCACTGTAAAACCAGCAACTTCTGACGTTGGTTCTTGGGAGACATATACGATAAAAGTACCAGTTGAAAAAAATGTAGCAACAACAAAAGTTACACTGAAAATACCGTCTGGAGTAGAGTTCCAGCAGTATGAACCAGTGCCAGGATGGAAAGTTGAGGAGCAAAAAGATACAGCTGGAAAAGTTAAAACTGTAGTATGGGAAGCAACAGGAGAAGGGATTTTACCCGGTCAGTTCCAGCGATTTACTTTCGTCGCTAAAAATCCGGATAAAGAGCAAAAAATAGCTTGGGACGCATATCAACAATATAAAGATGAAGAAATTGTTGAATGGACAGGCGATGAAAAAGCTGAAAAACCGCATTCACTTACTACAATTGCAAAAGGTACGTCATTAACAGGAGAACATGGTGAAGTGTCTAGTGTAGAAAAAAATGAAGGTACTAGTAATATGCAATTGATAGCAATTGTCTTATCTATTTTTGCCATAGTATCGTCGGTAAGTGCGTGTGTTTTTGTAGTACGTCGTAAAAAGTAAGACGTAAGAAAGAGCCTACAACAGTAGGCTCTTTCTTACGTTTATTTCAATTCAACTTGCTGCCTTACAGCAAGTGTTTTCGGTTTTATATTTACAAAACAAATACTCACAACAATAAATAATAGTCCGATGAATAAGCTAATGGTAATAGCCTCATGTAAGAAAATTGAACTTACAATAATAGCTATTAGTGGAATGAGGAATGTATAAGCCCCAACTTTACTTGCTTCACCAGCTCCAACAAGTGTGAAGTATGCAAGCCACCCCATTGCAATAACAAAGAATGAAATAAAGAGAAGTACGCTAACAAATGGCATACTCCAAGCGATACTAGACCAGCTTTCAAACTCTGAACCAAATCCAATTAAGCAAAGACCACCAATAATAAGCTGAAGTGTTACCATCCAAATGGCATTAACACGGTGACCAGTCTTCTTAATGAATACTGTGCCAAGTGCCCAGCCAATAGCGCATCCTAACGCGAGAAGGATTCCAATAACAGAAATATGTCCTGTTAAACTGCTTGAGCTAATAACGCCTACACCAATAAATCCGAGAACAAGCCCGAAAATTTTCAAGCCGTACATTGATTCTTCAAGCCATATCCACGAGAAAATACCGAGTAAAACTGGTTGTAGAAATACAATGGCGGAAAATAACCCAGCAGGCATATATTGAAGGCCGACAGTTTGTAATCCGTAAAATATAATGATGTTAAGTAAGGAAGAAATAACGTATAAATGCCACGTTTCTTTTAAATGTAACTCTTTGTATTTCGGTAATGCGAACAGAAGTAAAATGAATCCTCCAATTAAAGTTCGAACGCCTGCAAATAAAACAGGTGGTGTATAATGCAGGGCAAACTTTGATAAAGGCCAATTGATTCCCCACATGAAAACGAGAAAGGTAAGGATGATGGCCGTCTTAGTTCGAGAAAGCTGTGTCACTGAAAGACCTCCTTGTTGTTATTCATTTCACTATGATATGATATCGACTGTAATAAATAAAATGAATCTTTTTTATGAGGAGTATAAGTGATTAGTTATGACCATTACACAACTGCAAGTATTAATAAAAACTGTTGATTTAGGTAGTTTTACGAAGGCTGCCAGGGTGTTAAATATGACGCAGCCAGCTGTTAGTCATGCGATTTCAAGTATTGAGTCAGAGTTAGGAGTTACGATTCTTATACGTGATAAACGAAAAGGGCTACTCGTTACGGATGTAGGAAATAGGATTCTTGTACATATTAGAGAGATTTTGAACGGTGTAGCGAAGATTGAACAAGAAGTTGCGATGGAGAAAGGACACGAAGTTGGGACGATTCGAATTGGGAGTTTTCCGAGCGCTTCTGCACATTTCTTACCCAAAATGATAAACCTTTTTAAGGAAAAGTATCCGAACTTAGAAGTAGTTCTTTGTGAAGGGACGATTAAAGAAGTTGAAGATTGGTTAGTATCGAGGGTTATTGATATAGGGATTGTTATTTTGCCTAATAAAGATATGGAGATTGTTCCATTAACGAAGGGGAAAATGGTTGCTATCTTAAGAGAGGATCATCCTCTCTGTAAGAAGGACGCTCTTACAATTTGTGATTTAGAGAATGAACCGATCATATTATGTAAGGGTGGATACGAACCACCCATTATTGATATGTTTAAACAAGCAAACGTACCACTTCGGGCTGAATATGTAATTTCGACAGTTACTACAGCTTTAAATATGATTCAAGAAGGATTGGGCATTGCAATATTAGCTGAATTATCTTTAACGAATTTACCAAAAAATGTGCAAACGAGAGAATTGGAACCACAAGTATGGAGAGAAATTGCTTTAGCTGTTCCTTCATTAAAGGATTCTTCAATCGCTGTGCAGCTATTTATTGAAGAATTTCAATCGCTATTTGCAGAATAAAAAGAGGTGTCTCATATATCATAATGGGACACTTTTTAATTTACTTATAAAAAATCTATGAAAAGGATTGACTTATTTTTTAGTTGTAACTATAATGATTACATCGAGGTGGTGATTACGATGAAAATTAGTAGCCGCTTTTCCATAGCTGTTCATATTTTATCTATTTTGAAAAACAATCCATCTTCACTTTGTACTTCAGACTATATGGCTGAGAGTGTTAATACAAATCCAGTAGTCATTCGTAAAATCATGTCGTACTTGAAACAAGCTGGCTTTGTTTACGTAAATCGTGGACCGGGTGGCGCGGGATTACTAAAGGATTTATATGAAATCACATTGTTAGATGTGTATCATGCAGTGAACGTAGTCGAAGAAGACAAGCTATTTCATATTCACGAGAAACCGAATCCAGATTGTCCAATTGGTGCGAATATTCAAGCGGTGTTAGAAATTATTTTAATTCAAGCACAATCCGCGATGGAAGAAGTTTTGAGAAATATTACAATGGGGCAGTTGTTTGAAACTTTGCAAGAAAAAATGAATGCTTAAATCATATTTATATTTTTTTGTCATTAATGTAACCGATTTGATTACAACAATAAAGGTAAGGTGTAAAAGTTATGACTGTAAAAATGAAAGTATACTCAGATTTTATATGTCCGTTTTGTTTTTTAGCAAAAGGTCCATTAGATGAGGTAGCGAAAGAGAAAGATGTAGAGATTGAATGGATGCCATTTGAATTACGTCCAAGTCCATATTCAAAAATAGATCCATGGAATGAACCAGAAAAATTAGGTTCATGGGATGCTTTCATTCTTCCGACAGCGAAGAAGTTAGGAATTGATATGCGCTTGCCACGTGTTTCACCGCATCCATATACACATTTAGCTTTCGAAGGATGTCAATTTGCGAAAGAACGTGGACTAGGTAATGAGTATCATCACCGCGTATTCACAGCATTTTTCCAAGAAGAGCAAAACATTGAAGATATTGATGTGTTAACAAAATTAGCGGTAGAAGTAGGACTTCCTGAGGCGGAATTTAAAGATGCTTTAGTAACTCGTAAATATAAAGAAAAGCATCAAGAAGCAATTCAACACGCATATGATGAAGCGAATATTATGGCTGTTCCAACTGTCATGATTGGAGATGAAGTCATTCAAGGGCTTGCTAGTAAAGAAACACTAGAAAGGGTCATTGATAAAGAAATTGAAAAGGATAAAACAAATTCATTTGAAGGTATGCAATGTAATACCGATGGATATTGCTAATTCGCTTGTTATGAAATAACAAAATAAATTATAAAACAAACATTTGGAGGAATTAAAATGTCAGCAACTACAACAAACTTAAAAGAAGCAATCGTGAACCGCCGTTCAATTCGTAAAGTA
Organism: Bacillus sp. AP50; assembly: GCF_040492675.1. Lineage (NCBI taxonomy): Bacteria > Bacillati > Bacillota > Bacilli > Caryophanales > Bacillaceae > Bacillus > Bacillus sp. AP50. The sequence continues at coordinate 2,784 of NZ_JBEUTW010000433.1, read as the reverse complement.
GCAAAAAACGATGCAATTACGAAAGAAAGAATTGAAGAAGTGTTAAAAACAGCTTTACACGCACCAACATCTTTCAATATGCAAAGTGGTCGTATGGTTGTATTAATGGATGGAGAGCATGAAAAGTTTTGGGATATCGTTAAAGAAACACTAAGAGCCCGCGTACCAGCAGAAAACTTTGAAGCGACTGTAGAAAGACTAAAAGGCTTCCATGCAGGTGTAGGAACAGTTCTATTCTTTGAAGATCAAGCAACTGTAGAAAAAATGCAAGAAAATGCCCCATTATATAAAGATCAGTTCCCATTCTGGTCTCATCAAGGAAATGCGATGTTACAACATACTGTGTGGATGCTATTATCTTCTGAAGGAATTGGAGCGTCATTACAACATTACAACCCAATCGTAGATGCTGAAGTGAAAGAAACTTGGAACATTCCGGCAGAGTGGAGCTTAGTAGGTCAAATGCCATTTGGTGAACCAAACGAACAACCAGCAGAAAGAACGTTCTTACCTACTGAAGATGTAGTGAAATTTTATTAAGAAATACAATATGTAACGAGAAGGAAGCTGTGCTTAAAAACAGCTTCCTTTTTTGTAGTGGTGTTAATTTATGCGTATTTAGGGAAGAAATATAAGAAATAATACGGTGAGAAGGGAATTAGAAAAATGAATGATGAGAAAAAATATACAGTGGTAGGTACTGATGTTGAGGAAGTAAAGCGTTTAAATAAAAATTCAGGGTTAACGTATAATCAAGCGAAAGAAATGTTAGCAAAGCAAATGCAAAAAAAGAAGTAATTAGATTGAAATCTTTCATTTTTTCATTTAGCATTTTGATTGGAGAGAGTTAAGTAAAAGGTAACTCTCTTTTTTGTATAGCTAAGCATCTTATAGAGTGGAGGAAGCAACATGAAGAAATGGGTAAAGGTAACGCTGTCTATCACTGGAGGCATTGTCTTATTAGCGTGTGCCGGTGGATATTACGTGTATAAAAATTATTTTCCAAAGGAATCTGAGCGTATTGTATATGATAAAGAAAGAGTGCTACAACCGATACATAATCAGCTTAAAGGAATCAATATAGAAAATGTAAAGATAAAAGAAAAAGAAGTCGTAAATGCGACTGTAGATGAGCTTCAAAAAATGATTGATGATGGAAAGTTGTCATATGAAGAATTAACGAGTATTTATCTCTTTAGAATACAAGAACATGATCAAAATGGAATAACATTAAATTCTGTTACAGAGATAAATCCTAATGCGATGGAAGAAGCAAGAAAGTTAGATCAAGAGCGGGGTAGAAACAAAAATTCGAATTTATATGGTATTCCTGTCGTTGTAAAAGATAATGTACAGACGGAAAAAGTGATGCCGACTAGTGCAGGAACTTATGTATTAAAAGATTGGATTGCAGATCAAGACGCAACAATTGTGAAGCAGTTGAAAGAAGAAGGAGCATTTGTTTTAGGAAAAGCGAATATGTCTGAGTGGGCGAACTATTTATCTTTTACAATGCCAAGCGGGTATAGCGGGAAGAAAGGACAAAATTTAAACCCGTACGGTCCGATTACATTCGATACTTCAGGATCAAGTTCAGGATCTGCTACAGTAGTTGCAGCAGATTTTGCACCGCTTGCAATTGGAACAGAAACGACGGGATCGATTGTTGCACCCGCGGCGCAGCAATCAGTAGTTGGGTTACGTCCATCTTTAGGTATGGTAAGTAGAACAGGAATTATTCCGTTAGCTGAAACTCTTGATACAGCAGGACCTATGGCAAGAACGGTAAAAGATGCAGCAACATTATTTAATGCAATGATAGGTTATGACGAAAAAGATGTTATGACAGAAAAAATGAAAGATAAAGAAAGAATTGATTATACAAAGGATTTATCGATAGATGGATTAAAAGGGAAAAAGATAGGGCTTCTTTTTTCTGTAGACCAACAAGATGAAAATAGAAAAGCAGTAGCAGAAAAAATTAGAAAAGACCTTCAAGATGCAGGTGCGATATTAACTGATAATATCCAGTTAAGTGCTGAGGGTGTAGATAATTTGCAAACATTAGAATATGAGTTCAAGCATAATGTAAACGACTATCTTTCACAGCAAAAGAATGTACCGGTAAAATCGTTAGATGAGATTATAGCGTTTAATAAAAAGGATAGTAAAAGACGAATAAAATACGGACAAACATTAATTGAAGGGTCTGAAAAATCTGTTATAACGAAAGAAGAGTTTGAAAACGTAGTGCAAACGAGTCAAGAAAATGCAAGAAAAGAGCTAGATAGGTATTTAGTAGAAAAAGGTTTGGATGCTCTAGTTATGATTAATAACGATGAAGTTCTTCTATCAGCTGTAGCTGGTTATCCGGAATTAGCGGTTCCTGCTGGATATGATAAAAATGGAGAACCAATCGGTGTAGTGTTTGTAGGGAAACAGTTTGGTGAAAAAGAGCTTTTCAATATTGGATATGCGTATGAACAGCAGTCTAAAAATAGAAAATTACCTAGTTTATAAAAGATTATATGAAAAATAACTGGAATCCACCGAAATATGTTGGTGGATTCCAGTTAAACGAATCTAACAATATGAAAAGAAAAAAAGGATTCTTCTCAATTAGTAAGAAAGATTGTCTATAGGAGTTCATAAAATGTAATATATTCAATTTCCATCCATTGAAGGGGGAGGTTAATTCTTAATGAATGAAGTAAAGAGTTTTTTTCGAAGTAGAGGGTTTCAACGGTTTCTCGTTTTAATAATAGTAGCGCTTGTATTATACGC
>NZ_JBEUTW010000432.1:0-3208 GCF_040492675.1 Bacillus sp. AP50 | reverse complement strand
CCTCTCTATTATAGACGTGTACCATCTACCTTAGTTTGCATTGTACAGGCGAAAATACAGGTTATATTATACAACAAGTTTTATAACAATCGAAGGATACATTCTAGCATTTAAGATTTATCACCAAATGAAATTTTATTGGCGAGCTCAAACAGAGACGTTATAAATCAAAAAAATTTGCATATGAGGCAAGATTTATTTCTTGTCACATATGCAAAAAAGTAATCAGGTGAAATGAAATAACGATTTAAGGAGAGTATATATCTAAAATTTGAGGGGAATCCAGTTAATATATATCCAAAAAAACGTTTCATTTACTAATTTCAGCTAGCCATTTATCAGGAGCAGGAATTTTTTTCTTCACATCTTTTGCAACTTCCTGAATTAAGTTCCATAGACTTTCTATATCCTCAGCAGTAGTATGAATATTACCTATAGAAATTCGAATAACATACCCATCTTTAATAGTCGCATGAGAAACAAAGGTCTTTTTAGATTGATTAAGCCTTGTAAGTAATAATTGATTAAGCTCATCAATATATTTCTGTAGTATAATCTTTTGCTGCTCGTTTGCATCTTTCAGCCTTTCTTTTAATTCATAAGGAAAATACCGCAAACAAATAAGTGCATAAGGTGAAGAGGCTGTACATTCAAATTCAGGATGTTTATTTATTTCAGATTCCAACCATCGAGCCTGACGAATACTTTCTTCAAGACGTTTTGATAAACCATCTTTTCCAAAACTTCTAATAATCCACCAAATCTTAAGAGCTCGAAAACTACGTCCTAGTTGCAATGAATAATCCATATAATCAACTGAACCATCTTCTCTTTCAGTTTGTAAATAATCAGGAACTAGGCGAAAGCTATTTGATAGAGCTCCTCTTCTCTTACAAAACAATGTAGTAACTTCCAAAGGTGTATATAGACACTTATGAGGGTTGACAACCAGTGAATCTGCTACACAGAAATCTTCAGTATTCTCCTTTACATCTGGAACTAAATTCCAAAACCCTCCATAAGCAGCATCAACATGAAGCCAAATGTTATATTTCTTACAAATTTGAGAAATTTTCAAAATAGGATCTATAGCTCCTGTAGCAGTTGTACCTGCAGTAGCGACAACCGCTATGGGACAATAACCATTATTTAAATCATCTTGAATAGCTTTTTCAAGTTGATCCTCCATCATTTGATATTTTCCATTCGTAGAAATATGGACTACATTATCCGTTCCAATTCCTAATGCTATAGCTGCTTTATCAACTGAACTATGTGCCTGATCGGAAGTATAAATACGCATCTTAGAAACTCGACTCTCAATTAGTCCCTTTGTTCTTATATCTATCTCGGTACTTTGATCCCTAGCTGCAACCAACGCATAAAAAGTCGCTAATGAAGCTCCATTTAATAAAACCCCCTCCGCAGCTGGAGTATATCCCACCATTTCTGCGATCCACTTGAGTATAACTTTTTCTAATGCCGAAGCAGCTGGAGCTGCTTTCCACACCAAAGCATTTACATTTAAAGAAGAGATTAAAAGATCAGCTAGAATTCCAGGAGAACTAGCTGAAGTACTGAAATATCCATGGAAAGAAGGATGATTCCAATGAGTCAAATGAGGAATAATTTTCTCCCATGTGTCGTTCATTATTACCTCAAATGATTGAGAATGTTCTGGCAATGGTTGATCCAGCATCGCTAGTAAATCATTTGGAGAAATATTAGAAGTTACAGGGATTTCACGTATTTTTTCAAAGTGTTCACGAATCATTCCAAGTAACTCTATACCATGTTCCTCAAATTGTGCAGGGTTCCAGTCCCCCAAATTCTTTATGGAATTAGTCATACTATAACCTCCTTAAATATTTATTTTATTTTGATTAATAGATAACGATCCCTTCACATTCCCTAGTAAATTGCTACTTATTTGTATTATTTAGTAACATGATGATGATGATGATGATCATGCTCAACTTCGACTTCTAACTCATGATAATAATGTATTTCTCTCGGCTTGATACAATAATTTTGATTGAACTCAATTAATAACTTTTCTTCTTGATTAGCTAAATCTACATGAAGCTCTTTGCTTTTCCAAGGATATATTACTTTTATTTTATTCAATTCACTATCATCTTGATAAAATGATGCATGCCCTGCCCAACCAGGATGTTCATGTGCAGCTGGACCTAATAAATCATCCATTTGTTGCATTAATTCAATTGCTCGATCTTTTAATTCTAATTTCAAATACCAAGTCTCCATTACAGTAATCAATTCAATTCCTTCTTTCCTTAATTTATTTTAAGTGTTCTTTATTTTTATAAAAATCCTTAAGCAATGAAACACCATCATCTACAAACTCTCGACAAACGAAACCATGATTCTTCCGATTCCTTACTTGAGCCTTTGATAATTCTTCCCAAGACTCTATTATAGCAGCAGGCCATTCGCCCTTAGGACCGAGATGGTTTGCTAAGGTTTCATGCAATTCTTTAAACCCTTCTATCATAATTTTATGCTCTTTATTTTGAGTTCCACTAAATCCTGGGCTCAGGAAAGGAGGCATCATAGAAGGCCTTATAAACTCTTCATAAGATTCGACTGGAAAACTCACAGTATACTTCATGGAAACAGTCGCTGCATCATAAAGAGTTGAAAGACGGCCAAGAATAGATTGTAACTTAATAAAATCTCTATATTCCACTGCTTTTATAGCATCATCTAATAATGTATTCATACATACCAAAATAATATGGAACACTTGATGCCCTTGTTTCCACCGAAATACCGCTCTTTCATACGAAGCTGTATTAATATCAATCCTAGTTGTCATTTTTTCTTCTCCCTATTCTTTCTCACAGGATTTTATCCAATTCTCTAAAGCAATTTGAAAAATATTTCCCCAACCTTTTATTATTTCATATTTTTCCCTATCAGTTAAATTAGTTTCCTCTAAATCTTTAATGTGATTTTCATATATATCTATACAACTTTTTGACCATTCTAATAGATCTAATGCATTCCGCTGTAAGCGAAAATAAAGATCATATTCCTCATCAGTTGATACTGCACTTAGTGAATATGGTACTTTAGAATCAGGATGAATTGTTATAGGTTTAATAAGTCCATAATCTGGTAATATCTTCTCTTCATTACTCATATATTCTTCCCCTTCTAAATGTAATTTTAAAATTAATTAGTC
>NZ_JBEUTW010000431.1:0-1742 GCF_040492675.1 Bacillus sp. AP50 | reverse complement strand
GTGACCACTTTCATACCACTAGAAGAAGAAAAATTCATTTCACTCTTAAAAGAGAACTGCCCACAGATGAAAGTAATGAATACGCCTGCTAACAAATAATATATTTTGAAGCTTGTAGTATTGCAAGTAGATGAAACATAAAAATGAACATCAAAAAAGCCAAGATTCTATACTAAGAACCCTGGCTTTTTCTATTACTCTTTTGGAGCAATCATTTTCTTTGGATCTACAATTTCATCAAATTGCTCTTCTGTTAGTAGCCCAGATTGCAATGCTGCTTCTTTTAAAGTTAATCCTTCTTTATGAGCATGCTTCGCAATTTTCGCTGCATTTTCATATCCGATATGTGGGTTTAGCGCTGTTACAAGCATTAGTGAGCGATTCACATTTTCATTAATTACTTCTTCATCTGCTTCAATACCAACTGCACAATTGTCATTAAACGAAACAATTGCATCCGCTAATAAGTGAGCTGATTGTAAGAAGTTATAAGCAATAACAGGTTTAAATACATTTAACTCAAAGTTACCTTGGCTCGCAGCAAATCCGATTGTTGCATCATTCCCCATTACTTGCGCTACAACCATCGTTAACGCTTCACTTTGCGTTGGATTTACTTTACCTGGCATAATAGAGCTTCCCGGTTCATTTGCTGGAATAATAATTTCTCCAAGACCACTACGTGGACCACTTGCAAGCCAACGTACATCGTTAGCGATCTTCATTAGATCCGCAGCTAATGCTTTTAATGCACCGTGGGTATATACAACTTCATCATGGCTCGTTAATGCATGGAACTTATTTGGTGCAGAAACAAATTGTTTACCTGTAAATTGACTAATTTCCTCTGATACCATCTCACCAAATTTAGGATGAGCATTAATACCTGTTCCAACCGCAGTTCCACCAATTGCTAACTCTTTCATATATGTATTGCTCTCTGCAATCATACGCTCTGTTTTTTCAAGCATACGGTGCCATCCGCTAATTTCTTGCCCTAAAGTTAACGGCGTTGCATCTTGTAAATGTGTACGACCAATTTTTATAATATGTTCAAATGCAGTTACTTTTTCTGCTAAAGTTTCTTTTAATTTCGTAATTGCTGGTAATACGTGATTTTCTACTGCGATTACACAAGCTACATGAAGCGCCGTTGGAAATGTATCATTTGAACTTTGTGACATGTTCACATCATCATTCGGATGAATATGTACGTCAGATCCCTTCTCTTTCAAAATTTGATTCCCACGATTTGCAATTACTTCATTCACATTCATGTTTGACTGTGTACCACTACCTGTTTGCCATACGACAAGCGGAAAATGTTCATTCCATTTCCCTGCAATCACTTCATCCGCAGCTTCTACAATTGCTTCTGCTTTTTCTTCTGATAGCTTTCCTAATTTTTGATTGCTAAGCGCTGCACTCTTCTTTAAAATTGCAAATGCTTTTACAATTTCAAGCGGCATTTGCTCTGTTCCAATTGGAAAGTTTTCTTTACTACGTTGTGTTTGTGCTGCCCATAATTTATCAGCTGGAACTTTTATTTCTCCTAATGTATCTCTTTCAATTCTGTACTCCATGTTTTCATCCCCTTGAAAATATAATACCTACATCTCTTATAATAACAGACTTTCTCTTAAATGATAAGAATTCTCACTCTTATATATAGATATTCTATATTTATTTAAAAAAATTCCTCTTGACCTAAACTTAAGTTTAGGCTGTATCCTTTCCATTGT
>NZ_JBEUTW010000430.1:0-2286 GCF_040492675.1 Bacillus sp. AP50 | reverse complement strand
CGACTTGTTCTATATTACACCTCTAAAGTATAATCGTCAATACGTTTTTTAAAAAACTTTATATTTTATAGATTTCACTTATGTATTTCTTCTATAGTTATATACAAGCACCCCACAGGACTATCTATGGGGTACTACTCTATTATAAAAACTATTGCTCTTTCGACGGCGCCGAACAACTTCCATCAGTACAAGAAAGATCGCTTCCACCCTCTGAAGAAAGTTCTTGTAACTTAGGTGCAGGATTCTCTTCTTCCCACACTTGCTGAAGTGCACCAACAAAAGTTTCAAGTGGTTGTGCACCTGAAATAGCATACTTTTGATTAATAATAAAATAAGGTACTCCCGAAATTTGATATTGCTGAGCAATCGCTTCATCAATTCTAACATCATTTGCATACGCATTTTTATCATTAATAACATTTAAAGCCTCTTGCTTATCTAAACCTGAAACTTCAGCGATAGTAGCAAGTGTATCCACATCACTTAAATTTCTCGATTCAGTGAAGTATGCGAAAAGTAGATTTTCCGTAATCTCTTTTTCTTTTCCTTGATCCTTTGCAAACTTCGCAAGACGATGCGCATCAAACGTGTTCGTCGGCTTCATCTCATCAAAATTAAAACTTAAACCCATACTAGCTGCATGATTTCCTAGCTGTACGTTATTACGCTTAGCTTCTTCAATACTAATTCCATACTTTGATGCAAGTACTTCATTAATACTTGTCCCAGAATAGATTGGAGCATTTTGGTCTAATTCAAAACTTTTAAACTCAACTTCAACATCCTTCTTATGCGGAAATTGCTCTAAAGCCATCTCTAATCTACGTTTCCCAATATAGCAAAATGGGCATACAAAATCTGACCAAACTTCAATTTTCATAGAAACACCTCATTAACTTTTAATTTTCAATCATTGTAGCACTGAGATTAAGGAATTCAAAAGTTTTTGCTCTACCTCCTTCATATAGTACATACAAAAACACACTTATAGCAGAATACCTAATTAACAAAAAAACGATAATCAAAAGGATTAACTATTATCCCTCCGATTATCGTCTATATAAATGCAACAACTTTAATTATGCCGGAATATACTTCCCTACGAACTTCCATACAGTATTCCAATATTTATTCGAATCTACTTTCTCCGCTTCCCCATGTCCAGCACCTGGAACAATTAATTTCTCTTTTTCTACTTTTGCAGCATTATATACTTCATCTAACATTTCAAAAGGAACGAATGTATCAGCATCCCCATGAATGAACAGCATAGGTGTTTTACTTTTCGCTACTTGTTTTACAGCTGAGGCCTCTTCTAAATCATACCCAGCTCTTAATTTAGTAACCGTATTTGCCGCATTCATAACAGGAAACTTCGGTAAGTGGAATAAATCTTTTAGTTGATAAGTAAATTCATCAATAACAGTTGAGTATCCACAATCTTCAATAATAACTTTAACATTAGAAGGTAAATCTTCTCCTGAAGTCATCATTACAGTTGCCCCGCCCATTGAAACACCAAATAGAGCTATTTCAGCATTAGGGTCTTTCTTTAAGATTTGTTGAATCCAAATTAACACATCTTTACGATCATGCCAGCCCATACCAACATAATCCCCTTCACTATTTCCGTGCCCACGAAGGTCTGGTGCTATGACATTATAGCCTTGTTCATAAAAGTTACGAACATATTTCGTCATTTCTGATGCTCTACCACTATATCCATGAACTACAATTGCCCATTTATGACTAGATGGTTCATTCATATATTCATAACCTTTTAAATTTAATTTATCGAAAGAACGTATAGTTAATGTGTTAGGTTTATACTTCGATACGAAGTTTGCATTCTTTTCTTCATTTGCAGCCAATACATCTCCCGACGCATTTACCGTTTCCACTAAATGAGGATTATCTTGCAAAAATTCCTTTTCTTGTTTCGCATTTAATGCATAGTTATAAAAATAATTTCCAACTAACATATACACGATTACTAGCAGGACTAAGACTACTATAGTAATTATACTTATCTTTTTCATATTATCTCCTTTTCTAACTTAAATCTTCTTATATTAAAGTACATCAAAAACAACTGTACTATTTTAACATACCAATGAATTCTATCTTTAAGAAATAAAATAGAAAATCTTAAATTACCTGTCAAAAATCACGAAAGAAATTGAATAAAACTTATATAGCTACGTACTCAAAAATCTTTTTAAAAATGAGCAGCACTTCAAAATATTTAGCTTTGAAAAGAAGTTATAAAACACAAAAAAGACG
>NZ_JBEUTW010000429.1:0-4567 GCF_040492675.1 Bacillus sp. AP50 | reverse complement strand
ATCTAAATATAAGCCCTCGTGCCTATTTATTTTAATATCTTTACTACAGTACAAGCGATGATAGTAAATTTTCTCTCATTACATATGTCTTGTAATGTTCTTAATACCATTTGTCCATTATGCATAAATTTAATTTGTTCGGATATATTTAACTTTTGAATGTTTAGATATTCCATACAATTGCAATCATAGATCGTTTCCTTTAAATAAACCCCTATTGTTTCATGAGAAAAACGAGCACAAATTATGTGCTTTTTCATTTAGTGTACTATTAGCCTCCGATGTTCTATATACAAGTGATTCCTAACTTGAATGCAACACAAAAAGAACTTCTTCAAGTCGATTAAATATGTGCATAGCAAAATAAGCTATATATACACTAATCGGCTCAAAGAACTCCTTTCACAATTGAAACAAGATGAAACTTGCTTATACAACTCAACTACAATAAAAAAAGGTGAAGCTTTTGATACAACTCCACCTTTTTAGTATACTTCCCTATTTTTTCGAAGAAACAGGATCCATTTTTAATGTTTTTATTCCTTCTTTTAATGTAAATGCATCTGCTCTTAATGTTTTCCAACTATCTTTTGCTGCATTCAGGTTAGGTTTTAAAAATTTAAATTTATTTTGATCTGCCTTTTGGGATGCTTTATCAATATGATTAAGTACTCCTGAATATTGAGAATCTAAATCATGCCATTGTGCTGACATATAGGTAAGAGCATTAATAGCTGATCCAATTGCATTTTGCATTTCAGCAATATTATTATACGCAACCCCAACTACACGATTTAATGTTATTTTATAGTCTACCGTTTGCCGTAATTGCGCTAATAACGGCTCTAACGTACCTAAATTATTTCTTGCTACCCCTATCATTACACCTCCAGCAATCCATGTAGGGATTGAGGGATATGATACAGTTATTATTCCATCCGATTCTACTTGTTTAAAATGTCTTATTTGCTCTAAAACATCATTTAGGCGTTTTTCATCTTCATCTATTCCAGATGCTTGATTTTTTAAAATCGATTGCAAGATATCTTTATGACCTCCAAATGCTCGGACATCTTCTCCAATACTATCTCTTAACTTAGCTAGTTCTTGTATTAAATTCTGTGTATATGCTTGGTTTTGTTTAATCTCACCTTGTAAATCTGTAATGCCTTCTTTTAATGTATCTGCATCTCCTTCATTAATTGCTTCTACTAATGTATCGTAATAATTGTCAAATGTGGTATCATACTCTACAATTCCTGTAAGGGTATCTAAAAGTTGTTTTTTTATGTGCGCATCCCATTTTGTAGCATGCTCTCTTGCATTCTTTTGATCTTGTGCAATTTGACTAGGTAGATTTGTATATCCTTTAATATCAATTCCTTCAAAGTTAACATCTGGATTATTAATTAACAAATAAGAGTAATCATTCATGGATTTTGCAAATACCCCAGCATCTTGCAAAGCTTTTTTCATCTTTTCACTGTTTACAGAAAGAGATATATCTTCCGTACTGGTTTGTTCTATTTTACTTTCACTTGCAAAAGCAGCTACTGGTGAAACTACAGTAGTTGTTGTCAGGGTTAAAAACGTCGATACAGCAAGTAGTTTATAAGGAAAATTATTATTCACTTTAATTCCTCCTATGAATATATATTAATTTTTAGTTTGTCTTTTCTTGTTTAAAAGCAATGTCTTTGGAAATGAATTCTGCGTCCTTATGAATATCATTCCAACTTTGTTTAGCAGCTTTTAAATCGTCAGGTATTAACGAAAGTTTATGTTCTTGCATTTGATCGATATTATCATATAAATCTTTATAATTAGCCCCCATTTTATTCCATTGTTGCTGAATACTTGTTAGAGACATGATTGCTTGGTCCACTGTCTGATACAAATATGTTAGAGTGTCCTTGGTATTAGTAAGTGAAATAACCGCTTGATTAGCCAGATCAGCTTTCATACTTAATTCTCCGATTTTATTCGAAATTTCATTATAAGAATTCATATGATTAGATGCCTCGACACCAGCAGCTGTTCCTAAACCGATACCAGCGGCTCCTAGAGCTGTAAGACCACCCACAACAGCTGGTGTAGCTGTACCACCCGTCACAACAATTACTACCGCTCCTGCAATCGTTCCAATAACTAAAATAGCAGCTCCTAATCCACCACCAATTGACCAGGCTAATACATTATCAAAATGTGATTTCTGTGTAGAACGTAAATTCTCAATTTCGGCCTGAAGTTGTGGGACTAGTGCTTGTTTTCCCGCTAATATAGCCGTCAATCCGCCCTGTCCATCTGGACCACCAACATTATTTTTAAAATCTACAGTATTTGTATACAACTTTGTTTTAAAAGCCTCTAACATCTTAATGACTTCCGTAACATCATTTGAATTTGTATGAATTGTATCGATTAAATCCCCTATTCCTTCTTTGAGGCTCACCTTATCTTTCTTTTTTACAGTGTCTACTAATGTGTCGTAATAGTTTTGAAATTGCTCATCATAATTTACAATATTACGTGCTGTTTTTTGAATGTTTGGCTTCGCTGTATCTAACCAGTAATTTGCATTGATTCGTGACAGTTCCTGATTTAGGTGAATATTTTTGATTAATTCTCCTCCTCCGGAACCTAAATCAATATTGGATAAATTTACATTCGGTTGCTTAATCATAGTTTTTGCGTACAAATCCATTACAAGAATATGAGAGCCTGTTTCAGCCAACGCTTTCTTTAATCCATCAGGTCCTAACGCATAATTTTCTATTTTCTGTTCCTGAGCTGTCTGTTCTTGTGCAAGTGCATGAATAGTACTACCATTCGTAGCAGTTATAACCGTTGCTAAAGTGGCTAAAGTTATAACCTTAAATGGAAATTTCATCATTTGATCTCCTCCTTATTTTCAGTTGCAATATAATCCTTTTGATAAACCTGTGTTCTTAATATTAGAATTTATAAACTTGTTCTTCGAGTTGAGTTGTTACACTTTTTAATCGTCTTAATGTATCTTTTTGAGACTGAGTGTTATTGGCATCAACTTCAGTCGATAATTTTGTAATACTATTATTTATTAGATCCAAATCCTCTTTGTAACGTTTCATTAGCTCAATTTCTCCATCTACTTGGTTAGCAAATGTATGCAAATCATTTTGCATGAAAAGAATCATTGATTTTTGTAAATCCGCTACAGTTAATTTAGTTGTTAAGTCATATAATTTCTGATTTTGTTTCTCTAAATCATTTAAATATGCACGTTGCTCTGCTGTTAGTTTATTAATTTCAGCAAAAGTATTATATGTTTTTTTTATTTTTTCAGGATCAATCACTTTCATAAGATCATACTCTTTCGTTTTTGTAACTGCAGCTGCAGCGATTTCACCTTTTTTACTTTTCTCTATTGCTTCACGTGCTTCTTTTTTGGCAGCCTCAATTTCTATAGCTGATTTTCCCTTTTCTTTTGCTTCTTGCTCTGCTTTCTTCTCTGCGTCTACAATAGCATTGTTTATTTCTTTTCCTTTGTTATACGCTACTACTGCTGTTTGAGCAGCCGGTTCAATGATATCTTTCGATAGACTATAAATTTCTTGGAATACCTTTAGCCCTTGTTCATTTAAGGCTCCTGGTAATAATGCTATTTGCTGTAAATCATTTTGAATTGATTTTTTTGTATCTAGCATTTCATTTTTTAACTTATCTATTTTTCCTGTTCCCTCTGAATTAAGGACACTCTGTGCTTTTGCCACATCAGTATCAAGATTTTTCACCTTTTTATCTAACTGTAGTTTTAGATCTGTTAACTCATTAATTTGACGTTGCACACTTTCTTGGTTTGTTATGGTCATGTCTTGAAGGACTTCCAGTCTATCTGTAAACCCTTCTTTATCTTCCTTATTATCTACAAATCCTTTTAATGTTGGATAATAACTATTAAATTTAGTTACAAATCCTTTACTTTTTGAATTTAATAGAATTAATTTGGGATAAAGTTCGGATGACCACTCTTTCATATCTTGTTTAATTAGAAATTGAGTTGTATTTAAAGATGGAACTTCTACAAGTTGTACATTCGGACTTGCTAAGGCTCCATCGACAAAGGTTTGTGTTAATTTGGAGTGTGCACCTATTTTTCGTAACGCTGAGGAAATATCTATATTATCTTGTTTTGTTTCTGCTTGAACGATTGGCGTTGCGAGAGTATTGATAGGAATAGTCGCCCCGGTAGCAATTGATGTTATTAAAAATCCTGTCATAATTTTATTCTTCATTCCTTACACCTCTTCACTATTGTTTTTTACAAGTTTTGATCGTAAATGTTGTACAACCTAACGTTAGGATTTCTTCACACACACTTGAGGATAAAAAATTTTTCAAAAGAGTAAGTGCATCTCGTTTTTTATTTGTTTTTGATAGAATATAAGGTCCTTACTTCCCCCCCATTTTAATCACTATGTTTTTCATAAGTAAACTAGAAAATTGTGTATCTAATGTTCGATTTTTCTGACATTAAATGTTTTATTTTTTTCTAATTATATTTAAAAAGTTTTTATACTATTATCAC
>NZ_JBEUTW010000428.1:0-1599 GCF_040492675.1 Bacillus sp. AP50 | reverse complement strand
TTTCTATATAGTTCCAAATGTATGAGGTTATAGAGTAAGAAAGTGAATTTGAACCAAAACGCTATTTTAATAAGAGTTGGTTCTCACTCGAAAGCAAGGATTGTATAGGAAGTCCCAAAAAGTTCTTTTTAGATGTATTAATAGTTAGGGAAACATAAATCTGGAAATAAAACTTGATATTCTGGGATTAATCGAAGGTCAACAGTTGTACTTGCAAAGGATTTATATTTTGTTTCTAATTCAGCTAGTGTAACTAGGTGATGCGTACCTAAGCCCTTCTGTATGCTATGTTTAGAAAGGGTTGGACCAATTTGTAATTTTCGATTTTTCATAGCTATGTTCCATGGACTGTAAAAGAATTTTAAAACGAAAGCAGGGTACATGTAAACGATAAAGGAATGATTTGACCAATGCCTTCCGGCTATATAGTTACCATGCGAATAATTGTGGATTAGTCTACCTCCGTAGTATGGGGCAGGTGGAGTAGGATGGATTATTCTCCCGTGATAACGCTGTTTGACAAGGGGAATTCCGTATCTCGGATTGGAATAACCATGAGTAGGGTCATCTACCATCAGAATAGTCCTAATAGCATACATGTTTTGCCCTAAAGTGACAAGAGATGAGAAAAAGGCTTCCTTATCAAAACAGCAAAGAAATTCAGTGGTATTTAATACCATTTTCCACCCTGTAATTTCTTTTTCTATGTTCATTACTTCTTGATCAACTAATATGGCATCAAACTCTACTACTTTTGAATGGCGGATTTCCCAATGAGGTGCAAATAATCTACATATTTCTACTGAGCGATCAGTAGATCCTCGATTAATAAGAATACCGTGATCAAATAGTCTTGTGTGGTGCATTAGCCACCATGGGAGTAGATACTCTTCATTGTAAAAATGGGAAATTAAAGTTGTATTAATGAAAAAACCCTCCTTATAAATATGGATAAAATATTTCTTGCACTAGTATAATGTTTATCCTAGTAAATATGCATGTCGTGAGTATATTTGAGCAAAATGTTTATTGACAAATATAAAGAGCGCTTTTTAAGGCGCTCTAAAACAAGATATATTTTGAAAGAGAAATCAAAGCATTATATGCATACTGTTTTAGAATGTTGTAGTTTGAAAGTTTAATTGTAATAAAAAATAAAGCCAACATATAAGTGTGCCTTTATGAACGCTTTGAATGTGTATAGTGACTAGCTAGTCACTATACACCATTATTAGGATTTTAATTCCAATAATGGTTGTTGAGAAATAAAAATCTTATTTTGCACAACAAAGCAGCCATCTCTAATTAGCTAACTATTTGTTGTACAAAAGAAATTAGGCCCTACAAGTTCGGATATGTAACTTTAAGTTACAGTTATAGTATGCACAAGACTCCACATGTTATGTGGGTGCAACTTAATAAAAATTTCATTTTGTATTAAGTTGGAATATAAAAAGAGCACTTAATAAAGTGCTCTCGTGACGAGACTCATTTTATAACGACTATTTTATAAAGAAAGGAACTCAAGATATTATATGTGAACCAGTTAATTGAGTACCTTGTACATATAAAGAGCAGCTAACAAAAGTTAACTGCTCA
>NZ_JBEUTW010000427.1:0-1006 GCF_040492675.1 Bacillus sp. AP50 | reverse complement strand
AGATTCTGGAGAATTTAATTGACGAATAACTGAGGAAGAAGTTGATGGACCATTTCTTAAATTTACATTTTTCCCAAGAATATAAGCGATTCCCTTCGTTTGAGGTGTCGGTTGTGGGTTAGGGGGTTGTGGATTTGGAGCTACTCCAAAAATAGCTGCTATTCCATTTGCATACGCTTGACTTAGATCTTCAATAAATTGTGGATTTTTTAATAAATTTGCATCAAACGCTGTATCAATAAAAGCAGTCTCAGTTAAAATTGCATCCATTGTGGTTTCTCTTAATACCGCATAATTTTCTTTTTTTGCTCCTCGATCACGAAGACCATATTTTGTTAATACAGGATTGACAGCTGTATGCATTTTTTGTTGCTTTGCATATGCAGTGCTGCTATTGGATAACGCATTATAAATATAACTTTCAAAACCTGTACCTCCGCCGCTATTAATATGAAATGAAATAAAATAATCCGCACTGAAAGCATTAGCAATATTAGCACGTTCAGATAAAGAAATAAACACATCACTATCACGTGTCATTTTAATTGTAATTGGGTAATTTACCGTTAAAATGTCTCGAACGCGTCTAGCAATTTGAAGTGTTAAGTTTTTTTCTACTAAACCATTACCAACAGCACCAGAATCATATCCACCGTGCCCTGCGTCTATAACAAGTTTCATTTTATTGCCCCGCCCCTTTCTTGTAATATGTTTGCATTTCTACTCGTCCTATTTTATGTGAAATGTACAGGTTCTGTTACAATTGCGAATAAAAAAACCGCCTTATGTAAGGCGGTTTCTATCATCTTGCTTTAACCAATTTAAAATAAATATATACGATTGATAGTGAACATAACGTATGCAAAATAAAATAAATAAAAGTGCTATTCCAACACCACTATAAAGTAAACCAAACTTTAAAAAAACATTTACAAGTGGTGGAAAGTTCATTAAATTTTGTAATGTACTAAGCATACAAAACATAATGAAAAAGACAGGGATGTAT
>NZ_JBEUTW010000426.1:0-2807 GCF_040492675.1 Bacillus sp. AP50 | reverse complement strand
GGAAAATATAATAATTAATAGAACATGTAGAAGGAGATGCTTAAATATTTTGAAGGATGGGAGATTATTATGGAGCATTTACAATCAATAGCACAAGCTGTTATAAGTGGTAATAAGGAAAAAGTAGTGAAGTTTATAAAGGCGAGTCCAAGTATTGTTAACGAATGTAGTGAAGATGGCTGGACACCACTTCATTTAGCAGCTTATTTTGGACAGAAAGAAATAGCGAGTTTTCTTTTAGAAAGCGGTGCAGATATACATAGTAGAGCGAAAAATGAAAATGAAAATACACCTTTGCAAGCGGCAATTGCGAACAAGCAAAGTGAACTTGTCGCTTTCTTAATTGAAAAAGGATCAGATGTAAATATTATGCAAAGTGGTGGCTGGACAGGACTCCACGAAGCAGCATTATTAGGAAATGAAGAAATAATTATGTTGCTCCTTAAAAATGGAGCTAATAAGATGATTAAGAAAAATGATGGGAAAACAGCGTATGATATTGCATTAGAAAAAGGATATAATCACCTTTTACATCATTTGAAACAGGAAGTGAACTTATGATGAATAAATGGAGTGTTGGTATATTTTTATTTAATGAAGTAGAAGTGTTAGACTTTGCAGGGCCATTTGAAGTTTTTTCTGTAACTGAGGTGAATGAAGAAAAAACATTTACTGTTTATACAGTTAGCGAGAATGGGGAAATGATTACAGCAAGGAATGGATTGAAGGTACAGCCAGATTATAGTATTGAAAATTTACCACCAGTGGATATTTTAATAATTCCGGGTGGGCTAGGTGCTAGAAAATATGAAATAAAAAATGAAATAGTAATAAAATGGATTCGCCAACAAATGAAAGAAGTAAAGCTGATGACTTCAGTTTGTACAGGAGCGCTATTACTGGCGAAAGCAGGTTTACTGGAAGGTTTAAAAGCAACAACACATTGGGCTAGTATTGAAAAGTTTAAAAATGAGTTTCAAAATGTTGAAGTTATAGAAAATGTAAAGTTTGTAGATGAAGGACATATTATAACATCTGCCGGAATTTCAGCTGGAATTAATATGGCATTTCATATTGTGAAAAACTTGTTAGGTGTGCATGTTGCGGAGGACACAGCGAAGCGAATGGAGTATGATATTAGTTTGCCAAATTAAAAAGCCCGGATTGGGCTTTTTATATTGAATGAATATAGTTAAGCTCTTCATCACTCAAAATAGGGCGAACAGATGCATTTGCATTTTCTTGTGCTTGTGTTCCTGTTTTTGCACCAGGAATTACAACACTTACTGCCGGATGAGAGAGTACATAGCGAAGTGCAAGTTGCCCTAGGGTCTGATTTTTATTTGAGAGCAGCCGAAGTTTCTCTACGGTTTGTAAGTCTTCTTGAAACCAAGTTTCATTTGGCCAATCTTTGCGTAAATCTCCATCTGGAAAAATTGTTTTATTTGTGAATTTTCCAGTTAAAATGCCCATTTTTAATGGACCACGAATAACAGCTCCTAGATTTTTCTCTTGTAAGAATGGTAATATATCTTTTTCTGGTTTTCGATTTAATATATTGTAATCAAGTTGTACGATATCAATTTCGTTGTTGTTATTGAAATGATGAATGTATTGTAAATCATGAGTCGAAACACCGACTGCTCTTACTTTGCCATCACGTTTTAATATGTCAAATGCACGTAGAAATGCTTCTGTTTCTCTACGATTATGCCACCAAATATGACAAAAATAAAGATCAATATAATCTGTTTGAAGACGTTGTAAACTTGTTTCGAATACGGCGATGATTTTTTCGGGAGTATCATATACAGGAACTCCATTAGGGTCGTAGTGATGTCCGATTAAACCACCTTTCGTTGATAGGATAATATCATTACGATGTCCTTTAATCGCGGTAGCTACCAACTTTTCACTATGTCCTAAACCATACACATCCGCAGTATCAATAAAATTCACACCACACTCAATTGCTTTTTTTATAGCGGTTATAGATTGTTTATCGTTAACAGGTCCCCATTCATCACCACCGATTGCCCATGCGCCAAAACCTATTTCAGAAACAGTTATTCCAGTTTTACCTAATGTGCGGTAATGCATATTCCCCCTCCTTGTAAGCATGTTATAACATGGATATGTGGGGAAGGAATTTTTTGTGTGAAAAAACTCTTCTACAATAGTAGAAAAAGAATTACAGAAACTACTATTTTATAGCAGCATGTATAAAAAAAATCGGTGTAAATATGGAAATGTCGTCGAATGCTATCTTTAATTGGTTAATTTATGGGATATTTTTGTGAAGGAGTTTATTTTATAAGAATAGAATTTAGTTTAGTAAGAAAACGTGCCGATGGTAGTGAAAAATATGGGTTAGGGGGATTTGAATGAGGAAACTCGAGCGAGTAAATGTTCCTAATATACCAGAGCAATTATCACAACCTAGTGACAAGCGTAGGATAAATAAAAAGAAGTTAAGGCGACTTATTTTAATGGTCCTTTTTATTGCGGCAACTACTCTATATGTTCAATATATTTTAACGAAACAACAAGAAATAATTGATAAAAAGAAAGATACGATTACGGATCAAAAGAAGCAATTAGTATCTTTAAAGAAAGATAAAGATTCTTTAAAGACTAACATAGAAAATTTAACAGACGATGAGGAAGAAATTTTGAAGTTAGCGAGAAAAGAGTATCAATTTTCTAAGTCAAATGAAACTATATTTGTGATGCCAAAGTAATAAAAACAGTTAGCCATTGAACTGCACCCCCACTTGTTAGACACCGTCTAACAAGTGGGGGTGCAG
>NZ_JBEUTW010000425.1:0-2078 GCF_040492675.1 Bacillus sp. AP50 | reverse complement strand
CAATTTTTCTCTTTTGAGGAACATGATGAAAACATAGCTTGATGGCTATGGGAAGTATCCATATAGAAGGGCGTTTTAAAAAGGGTTAGCTAAATTTTATCCCCAAATTTAATTCTGAAATTGATGATAAAACGTTGATTATTTAATATAGGGTAATGTTTACAAATAATAAAGTTGGGTTTAAAATCTCTTTTTGTCTTTCGTGTACAATTCCTAGAATCACATAGTACCCCTAATAAAAGGAGAAAAGAAAGTTGAAATCATCCTTAGATAATATTCAAGAAAGTGAAAAATCACAAAATCAAGGGCAACCAATATGGAAATCCATGTCTATGTTTTTAGTTCCCTTGCTTTTAAGTAATATATTACAATCAGTTGGACAATTGTTTGGTATGGTAGTGGTAGGGCGATGGCTTGGTGTGAATGATTTAGCTGCTATTTCAGCATTTTTCCCATTATTCTTTTTACTTGTATCATTTGTAATTGGGATTGGATCAGGTAGTTCGATTTTAATTGGTCAGGCATTTGGTGCCCGTAATGAAGATCGTTTAAAAGCTATCGTTGGTACGACGCTGACTTTTACCTTTATAATAGGAGCTATTTTGGCAGTGGTGGGAAGTATATTTGCCCTAAATATTATGCGCCTTATGGGTACGCCAGAAAATATAATTGATATGAGTGTGCATTATGCGCGTATTTTATTTATTTCTATGCCAGTTTTATTCTTATATTTTGCCTATACAACATTTATGCGAGGTACAGGAGATTCTAAAACACCATTTTATTTCTTAATTGTTAGTACAGCTTTAAATATGATTTTATTACCTATTCTAATTTTTGGCTGGCTAGGAATACCGAAGTTTGATGTGTATGGGGCCGCTTATGCTTCTGTTATCTCAACCATTGTAACATTTGTTGTTATGCTTATTTATTTAAAGAAGAAGAATCATCCACTGCAATTAGATGAGACAGTACGGAAATATCTTCGTATGGATTGGGATTTATTAAAACTATTATTACGCCTTGGGATTCCAGCGAGTATTAATATGATACTTATTTCGTTATCTGAGATTGCGGTAATCTCATTTGTGAATCGCTTCGGATCTGATGCGACTGCTGCATATGGGGTTGTGAACCAGGTTGCAAGTTATGTTCAGATGCCGGCAGTCAGTCTTGGAATTACAGTATCCATTTTCGCTGCACAATCCATTGGTGCGAATTAATTTAATCGATTACAGAAAGTTATTCGCGCTGGAATTGTTATGAACTATATAATTGGTGGAATATTAATCACTCTTATTTACTTGTTTTCAAGAGAAATCCTAGCGTTATTCTTAACGAGCCCGAATACAATCGAAATTGCACATAGTTTAGTGATGATTACACTTTGGAGTTACTTAATTTTTGGTCATGCTCAAATTATTGGTGCGACAATGCGAGCAAGTGGAACTGTACTATGGCCCACTGTTATCGGTGTCGTATCAATATGGCTTGTAGAAGTCCCAGTTGCTTATTACCTTTCTTATCATACAAATTTTGGTATAAAAGGAATATGGATTGGATATCCAGCTGCATTTATTGTGAGTTTACTTTTGCAATACGGATACTATAAACTTTCATGGCAGAAGAAACGAATTTCGCGACTTGTTAGTTAGAATAGAAGGTGAAAAATGAGGTTGTCCCATAAGTCAATTGTAGGGGTATGGAAACATCGTCATCAAGCTAACAAAACGGAGATACCTCAAAACGGGAATATCTCCGTTTTATATTTCCAACACAATTTTATCCTTTTAGAGAAGAATACATTTCTTAAATTGATGGTAATATGGTAAGTTGTGTTTTAAAAATAATGTTACGATGTTTATAAACAAGGTGCGATGAAAAATGAGATATGTTGATAGATTTCTTAATAATATTCATATAAAATACTATTTTGAATTTGATAAAACTGTGTTTCAAACTAACGATAGAATGTATTTTGAAGAAAGGAACATAGGATAACAAATGAAAGTAAACATTAACATCATTGAAAAACTTAAAGAAGAATCTTGTACTTTTTACGTTCATAAAGTTACATC
>NZ_JBEUTW010000424.1:0-3753 GCF_040492675.1 Bacillus sp. AP50 | reverse complement strand
CTATTATTATTTGTAGTGTATTGATGCTATTTATTAATGTTATATACGGCAATGTTTTGAATGTAAAATGGTTAAATAAAAAATTAGGCTCTTTTGGTGAATATGGGGCTATTATCGCTGCTTCATTATGGTTTTTACGCCATATATGGGTGTTTTTAAAGAAGAAAAATATACAAGGATTTAAAAAAGTTAAAGAAGTGTATCTATTTGCAAAAAAGTTTCATGTATTAATTGGATACGCTATAATAGCTGTTGCAATTACTCATGGTGTTTACTTTTTTATAAAAGGGAGTCCTCATATTTTACTCATATACAGTGGCATATTTTCTCTATTAGCCTTAATCGCACTAGGGGTTGTTGGGTTTTATTTACAGAAAATAAATAAGAAAGAAAAATTTATGATGTATAGAAAAGTGCATCAAATCATTGTAATTATATTTGGAATAGGATTATTTATTCATTTAATTGTCTAGGAGGAACTACCGTTGCAACACATTTTAATTATTGAGGATGAGGAAAGTTTAGCAGATTTTCTAGAATTAGAACTAAAATATGAAGGGTATAAAGTAGATATACAACTAGATGGAAGAAAAGGGTTAAGCGCAGCACTTGAAAAGAATTACGATCTCATTTTGCTTGATTTAATGCTGCCTGGATTAAATGGACTAGAGGTATGTCGTCGACTAAGAGCGACTAAAAATACACCTATTATTATGCTGACTGCTCGTGATAGTATTATGGACCGTGTGACAGGTTTAGATAGTGGAGCGGATGATTATCTTCCGAAACCATTTGCAATTGAAGAACTGTTAGCACGTATGAGAGTGATATTTAGAAGAGAAGAACATATTGAAAACAAGCAGGTTTCATTTCTTACATTCAAAGATTTGCAGCTTCAGATTGAATCTCGAACTATAACTAAAGGAAATGAAGAAATTGAACTTACAAATAAAGAATTCGAGTTATTGCTTATGTTTATGAAAAATATTAATCGCGTACTTACTCGTGATGTTTTACTGGACCAAGTATGGGGATATGATGCAATTGTTGAGACAAATATCGTTGATGTATATGTTCGTTATTTGCGAAACAAGTTACATAGTGTAGATAAGGAGGAGTATATCCAAACAGTCCGTGGTGCGGGATATATAATGAAATGATAAAAAATATTATGTTTCGAATTCGAAATCTACCTATAAAGTGGAAACTAACACTTTGGTCCACTACACTAGTATTTATTTTGTTCATCTTATATAGTGCTTTGCAGTTTATTGTAATCAATAAGTGGACTATAGATTATGAACAGAAACAAATAAATAGGCAAGTGACGGAAATAGCGGCATATTTCCAAGATAAAAATGATACCCTTTCGAGTAAAACATTTGAAAACAGTAAAGATTTTCTAAACAATATGATTGATAAGCATCAAATGATTCGTATTATTGACATGGATGGGGGGCCGATTATTACTGTTTCACGAGATTTTAATGAAACGTGGATAAAGCCGAAACAGGTTATAAAAGATGAGTCATTTATAAAAAGGCATTTAGAAGATCGAATATTAGTTAAGCGCATACCAATTAAAACGAAAGAGTTTACTGGCACTATTGAACTTACGAAAAACCTAGAGACATTTGATTATTTATTAAAAGTTATTTTAGTGGTAATGCTTATTGCTGGAATATTTGGATTGATATTTAGTTTTTTAGGTGGGATTCTTATAACGAAGAAACTATTATCAAGTGTTCAAAATATAACAGATACGATGAAACGTATTAAAAAGAATGGACTAAATGAACGGGTTCCAGTACGAGAAAATAATGATGAGCTTGCAAAATTATCATTTCTCTTTAACGAGATGATGGATGAAGTAGAAACTTCTTTTGCACAACAGAAACAGTTTGTCGAAGACGCATCTCATGAACTAAGAACACCGTTAACAATTATTCATGGTCACTTAGCGATGTTAAACCGATGGGGAAAAAATGATCCAGCAGTATTAGATAAATCTCTTCAATCTAGTTTAAAGGAAGTAGAGCGTTTAAATAAATTAGTTTCAGAATTGCTAGAACTATCAAGAGCTGAATCTGAACAAATGTATCCAATAGCAGCTGAGCCAGTCCATGTAAATAGCGTATTAAAACATGTTACACAAAACTTTATAGTAATTCAAAGTGATTTTCAATTTGATATGAAATTTTCGGATGATGCAGCTTATGTGTCAATGCCATCATCTTACTTAGAACAAATTATTATTATCATAATGGATAATGCAGTTAAGTATACAAAAGAGGTTAATAAATATATTTGCATAGAATCCAGTTTACAATCAGGGAAAGTTACAATTCGTGTAATAGATCATGGAACGGGAATACCTGAATCCGATTTACCATTTGTTCTTAATCGGTTTTACCGAGTTGACAAAGCGAGAAGTCGAAAACAAGGTGGAAACGGACTAGGTTTGTCTATTGCAAAACGACTTGTAGAAAAATATAACGGAGCTATTAAAATAGAGAGTAAAGAAAATGAAGAAACAATCGTTACGATTACATTACCATGTATAATAAAATAAGCCTTCAAAGAAGGGGTGCGTTTTGCATTCCTTCTTTTTTTACGATCAAATCATTTTGTTTATTTCGAAATTTCTAGTACATTAAAATTATTAAGGGGGAATAATAATGAAAGCTATCGTACATCAATATAAAACTGGGTTTGACGGTGTAGAATATAAAATATCACCTGAGAGAGCACTTAATGATGGGGAAGTTAAAGTGAAATTAAAATCAGCAGGCTTAAATCATCGGGATTTATTTATTATGAATAATAGAAAAGAAATGCAATTACCTTTAATCTTAGGATCAGATGGTGCAGGTATTGTTACGGAAATTGGAAACGGTGTTTCTGATAACATATTACATACAGAAGTTATTATTAATCCTAGTATTGGATGGGAACATGCTACTGAAGTACCGGAGTTACCGGAAGTGCTAGGTGGGCCGAAAGATGGAACGTTTGCTGAATATGTAATTGTACCAGTTGAAAATGTTGTAGAAAAGCCGTCATATCTTACTTGGGAAGAATCAGGTGTTTTATCTTTATCCGCATTAACTGCATATAGAGCGCTTTTTACTAAAGGTAGATTGAACCGCGGCGAACACGTTTTAATTCCGGGAATAGGCGGTGGTGTTGCTACATTTGCCATGTTATTCGCGAAAGCAATTGGCGCAAAAGTGAGTGTTACTTCAAGGGTAGAGAATAAAATGGAACTTGCTGCAAAATATGGTGCAGATATTTCTTTTCATAGTGCCGGAAATTGGGAAGAGAGCTTACAAGGTGAAAAAGTAGATTTAATAATAGATAGTATAGGTCCAGCAACTTTTTTGAAATATTTTGATGTATTAAAACCAAACGGAAGAATCGTGAATTTTGGTGCAAGCTCAGGAGATAAAATTGAATTACCATTACGCGCGCTATTTTACAATCAAATTGATATTATGGGAACATCCATGGGTAGCCGTGAGGAATTTAATGAGATGATAAAGTTTATAGAAAAACATCAAATTAAACCAATTATTGATAAAGTTTACTCGTTAGAAGAAGCAATTCGAGCACTAAGCCGTATGGAACATGGAGAACAATTTGGAAATATTGTACTTCAAATGAATTAAAAAATATGATTTTACAATTAGTATATTTAAATGAACATGTTATGTATTCCAAACATGAAAAAAATACGAATCGCCTTATTATAAA